>JASFSF010000064.1:0-9322 GCA_050114555.1 Ignavibacteria bacterium | reverse complement strand
TCCCTGTCCTGGATATTCAGTAATTATTATTACCTGCACATCGCTTAGATCCGGGATTGCATCTACCTTCGTTGTAGATAATGCCCAAACTCCCAGAGAAATCAGTGCTACGGTAAAAAGTATAACCAGGAATTTATTGTTGATAGACCATTCAATTAATCCGGCAATTAATCCATCTTTATTTTGATCTTTAGTTATCATTTAAAATCTCCATAGTATAATGGGACACTGATAACACAGATTAAACTGATTCCCGCTGATCTGCGATTATCTGTTCGATCAGTGTCATCTGTGTGCCATTTCTATTTATATTCAAAACCATTTTTTTCTAAATTAGATTTTACTTCGTCAATAGTATATTCTTTCAAATACATGTTACAAACAGGGCATCTACCATCTTCATCGGTAATTACATTCCAGTCCATCGGGCATTCAAATAATTTTCCATCCTGATTTTTATCGATCGATACAACATTTATAACACCTTCGTGTACTATTGAAGATGAATGATCATGTTCTTCCATTGTCATTTCATCCTCAACTTCTTTCATCCCATGTTTTTCGTCTTTCGTGGTTGATTGAAACTGACTTATTGCAGCTTTGAGATTACTTTCCGAATCGATTAAAAACTGAGCTGATGTTACAACTTTATTACCTTCGGTTAATCCTTCCAAAGCCTGATAGTAACCATCAGAGTAACCACCGAGTTTGATTTCAACAGGTTTAAATTTTCCATTCCCGATATCAAGAATGACTAAATCCTTATCACCGCTTCTGATTACAGCATTTTCAGCAACTATCGGAAATTCTCCCAAATCATTTCCTTCTATCGTTACATTTGCATACATATCAGGCTTCAGCTCGCCGGTAACATTTTTTACATCAATTCTGATTTTAGCTGTTCGCGAAACAGGTTCAATTGTTGGATAAATAAATGAAATTTTACCATTGAATGTTTTCCCCTGCAGGAAATTAAATTCAATAGAAGCAGATGAACCAATTTGTATTTTAGAAAGTTCAAATTCATAAATATCTGCAGTTAACCATAGGTTACTCAAGTCTGCTATTCTCAGGAGTGGTGTACCCACCATAATTTTTTCACCCTCAACAACATTTTTATGCAGTACCGTTCCTGAATTTGAAGCATAAAGCGTTAATGTTCTTGTTACATTTTTCGTATCAACCAATCTGTCAATTTCTGATTCAGCTATATCCAGCAACCGAAGTTTGCGGATAGCATTTTCAACCAACTCATCACCCGAATTTCTGACACTCTCAATCGAACTCCTACTTGACGTGTTTTTATATGAAAGTGCTGTAATCAATTCCTGTTGAGCGCTAACAAGCTCCGGTGAATAGATTTCCATTAGTTTTTGTCCCTTATCAACTTTTTGCCCGGTATAATTAACATAAAGTTTTTCTACCCAGCCTGAGACCTTGGTGGTTACCAGGTATTCTTTGGTTTCATCTATTGTTAGAACTCCATTTGTGGAAATAGTTGAGGAGAGCTTTTTATTATTAACAGTTTCTGTTTTAATATTCATATTTTGTTGTACTTCCGGATCAATATTTACAATTCCCGAAGCATTAGCCTCATCATCATAAACCGGAACGAGATCCATTCCCATTCTTGATTTACCTGGTGAATCATAAATTTCATTTGGATCCATAGGTGCTTGCCAGTAAAGAATCTTCCTTTCTCCCGACTTACTCTTTTCATTCATTATTGGTGTAAGATTCATTTCGCATATCGGACACAATCCAGGTTCCTCTGAAATTATTTCCGGATGCATCCCGCAGGTGTATAGCTGTTTCTCTTCAGCAGAAACCATATTATTATCACTACTGCTTTGAAAGAACATTAAGTAAACTGGAACAGCAATGATGATTATCAATACTATTATTAAAACTATTTTTCTTTTATTCATTATTATTCTCCAGCTAAAAAATTTTTCAGACTTGTTCCGACTAAAAATTCGAGTTCTGCAATCTCCACCATATAATCCATTTTAAGTCGGTAAAGATTTGTTTCTATTTTAAATAATTGATTCTGTGCTTCGATAACATTAATAAAGTCGATTTCATCCACCTGGTAAGCTGATAAAGCTGAAGTAAAATTTTGTTCAGCTTGTGGCACTAATCCTTCTTCGAATAGTCGTATTATTTCCTCAATCGATTGAAGGTTTGCAATCATTGATCCGAAATTACCGTTCAAGGTTTGAATCGCGTATGCGTATTGCTCGGAGTACATTTGTTCAGTGGCAATGAATTCTTCTACCTTCGATGAAACCTTTCCTCCGTAATTAAGTGGAAGAGAAATTCCGAGCACAACCGAGAAGAAATTGTTTAGAGGAGTATTCGTGGAAGCTATCTTATCCCGAAATGAATACTGCAATCCGAGTGTGAAATGTGGATAGAATTCTTTATTAGCAACTTCCTGATTTATTTTTGCTTTTTCTTCAGCATACTTTATTCCGTTGAGGTAAGGACGATAGATTTTAGCAAGTGAATCAATTTGATTGACGGTTACTGTTATGTAATTGATCTTATCATAAAAAGCTGTTCCTATATTGGATGATGGCTCTCGATATAGAAGAGCGTTGAGTTGTGCCAGCAGAGAGTTTTCCTTGCTCTTTAAATTCTCAATTTTTTCTTCCAGATAAGTAATTTCGAGCTGAACTTTTATCAGATTTTGTTGACTTGCACTGGAGACAGTATATTTTGTACTAACTACTTCAGCAATCTTTTCCAGGAGTTTTTTACTTCCACTAGAGTAAAGCAACGCTTTTCTAGTAAAACTCAAATCAAAAAACTTAGTACTGACTGTCTTTCTGATTTCATTTATTGCATCATTAATTTCCTGCCGGATAATTAGTGTGTCAATTGAAACTGCTTCCGATATAGCCGATAATTTTCCAGGGAATGGAAACGATTGGCTTAATCCGATAATTTTACCGGTCATTGGTTCCTGGGTAAAGGAAAAAGAATTAACCGGCATATTCACTAAACCAAGAGTTAGCATCGGGTCTGGAAGGTTTGAATTAATATTTATCCTGTTCGATGCTGCCTCAAGTTTGGCTTGCAACATTTTTATTTTCGGACTTTTTACAATTGCCTCATTAATGAGGTCTTCAAGATGTTTAGTTTGTGATAATAAATTATGATTTAGCAACAGTACAAGACTGATTCCCAAAACATATTTTAATAATTTCATATTTATACCTTATTAAAGAATTCATTTAATCAATGCGAATGATTGGACAGATTATTTACTTAGTAACTTGATGCAGTTCAGCAAGTCAGTGATAATCACTTACTAAGATTCTTATCAGGTATTAAATCAGGAAGGTTGAGTTAAGTATAAATATATTGGAATTACGGCCAGGTGGGGAATTGTTATTTGGATGAAAGTCTAAACTATTTCTATCAAAGTTATTTGCTAAAGTGAAGACTGCAACTGGAGTAAACGAAAGGGATGTTCCGAAATTCTTATCACTGTTAAAAGATATGAATTCATCCGAAATTCTATTTTCGATTGTTTGAAACTCGCAGCAATCAGGGCTATAAGCACTAATATTTGGTCCGCCATCGTTTTCATCCATACAACAGCTATGTTGTACTCTCACATGCTCCATTTCACAGACTACTGCATCGGATTCACCCATCATTTTGCAAAGATGATAAGTATAAGTTAAACCGGTTGTCGAAACCACCAGAATCAAAACCAAACTTGATATGTATATCTTTTTTAGCATTTAACTGATGTTAAATATAAATACTTGCCCAATATGAAGCAATGGCAATTTAGATACGAATGTTACAGGATTCCTATTTTCTCTTATAAATGGTTTAGATTTAAAATTTTATACCTCTACGTGAGTTAGATCAGCTCGATTTTTCTGATTTATGATTTAGAGTTTGAATTAATCTCTTTAAGTAATCTGTTTGCAGAGCTATTACTAACTAATTAATTTTAAATTATCAAATTGAAAAGTAGTTGCATTATTACCGAAAGGAGTTCAACAATGGCCATTCGTTTACTATTCACAGTTTTAATTTTCTTTTTATCACTATCACCAATTTTATCCCAACAAAAGAATGACAAGGGTCAGGTTAAAGAATATAAAAATGAATTTTTGGAAAAGATTAAATCCTCTGCCGATGAATACAATGAGGAGGACAGCGTAAAATTTAAATTTGAAATGGATTATAGCGGTTACAACTTGCCAAAATCTATTCATGAGTTCACAACATACTGGCATAACGATCCAATATCACAGGGTTGGTCGGGGATGTGCTGGTGCTTTTCGACAACATCCTATCTTGAATCAGAAATTTTTAGAGTAACCGGAAAGAAATTGAAAATATCTGAGTTGCATACAGTCTACTGGGAATATATTGAGAAGGCAAGAAGATTTATTAAGGAAAGAGGAGATTCATTTTTCGGTCAAGGTTCGGAAGCAAATGCAGTTACAAGAATATGGAAGAAGTATGGTATAGTTCCTCATGATGAATATCCGGGAAAACCGGAAGATCAGGAATTTCACGATCATCATATTATGTTTGAAGAAATGGATCACTATCTGAAATCTGTGAAAGAAATGAATGCCTGGAATGAAGAAGAAGCATTAACAACTATTAAATCTATATTGAACCATTATCTTGGAGTTCCGCCTGAGTATGTAACTGTTGATGGAAAGAAATTGACTCCAAAAGAATATCTGAAGAAAGTTGTTAAACTGGACATGGATAATTACATAGATTTCATGTCGTTAATGGAAAAACCATACAACTCATATGCTGAATATAAGGTACCGGACAACTGGTGGCGCAGCGAGGAATATTATAATCTTCCTCTTGATGATTTTATGAAGTTGTTAAGAGAATCTGTTCATAATGGTTACACAGTTGTTCTGGGTGGCGATGTATCGGAATCAGGATATAATTCGGAAAAAGATGTTGCTATGATCCCCTCATATGATATTCCTTCGGAATACATCAACGAAAACGCGAGACAATTCCGTTTCAGCAATGAATCAACCACGGATGATCACGGCATTCATATAGTTGGATATATGGAGAATGACACCGGTAACTGGTATCTGATTAAAGATTCAGGAAGCAGTTCCAGGAATGGTAATAATGTAGGTTACTACTTCTATCATGAAGATTATATCAAATTAAAAATGATGAACATTATGGTTCCGAAAGATTTTGCTGAGGAAGTGCTGGATAGAGTAATTAATTAATTTTTTAAACCATTATTCAAAGCTGTATAAGCCCTGAATTAATTCGGGGTTTTTTTTATAGTTTCATATCCTTTTTCTCAATTATGCATGATTTGTTAAATTAATATTAACCATTCATTGACAACCATCTTATTTTGCTTTTACTACACCTGTAATTATATTTGACAATTAAAATTTTCGTAAAAAACCGGTTTTTAATGCAGAAAGTTCAGATTAGTAACCTCAGCGAATATGTAGGGAAAGAAATAACACTTCGTGGTTGGCTCTTCAATAAACGATCGAGTGGAAAGGTAAGATTTGTAATTTTAAGAGATGGAACCGGTTACGTTCAGTGCATCTATTTTAAGGGAAATGTCAGCGAGGAAATATTTGAACTCGCAGATAAAACTGGTCAGGAATCTTCTATAATTGTAACAGGAATTGTTAAGGAAGAACCGAGAGCAGTTGGGGGATATGAAATTGATGCTACAGGATTGGAAGTAATTCAGCAAGTCGTAGATTACCCGATCACACCTAAAGATCACGGGATTGAGTTTCTATTAGATCACCGGCACCTATGGCTTCGGTCGAAAAAGCAGGTTGCAATTCTAAAGATTCGCCACAGAATAATTAAGGCAATAAGAGATTTTTTTGATGAGAGAGGATTCACTTTATTGGATCCACCAATCCTGACTCCAAACGCAGTTGAAGGAACTTCAACATTGTTTGAAACCCCATATTTTGACTTGGGGAATGCATATTTAACTCAATCAGGGCAGCTATATGCTGAAGCCGGAGCGATGGCATTTGGAAAGGTTTACACGTTTGGACCAACATTCAGAGCAGAAAAATCAAAAACCAGAAGGCATCTTACAGAGTTTTGGATGTGTGAACCCGAAGTTGCGTTTGCAGATCTTGATGATAATATGAATCTGGCTGAGGAATTCCTTGAATACATCGTGCAAACGGTTTTGAAAGAAATGAAGGAGAAACTGGATACTCTGGGAAGAGATACATCGAAACTACAAAATGTGAAAAAACCTTTACCAAGAATCAGTTATGATGAAGCTCTCGAGATACTGAAGAAAAACGATGTTGAGATTAGCTGGGGCGAGGATATTGGCGGCGCTGACGAAACGGTGATCTCAAATCAATTCGACAGACCCGTGATGGTTCACAGGTATCCCGCTAAGATTAAAGCATTTTACATGAAGCGTGATCCTGAGAATCAAAAGATTGCTTTAGCATTGGATGTACTGGCACCGGAAGGATACGGTGAAATAATTGGTGGAAGCCAGAGAGAAGATAATCTTGATTTTTTACTTGAGAGAATAGAGGAACATAATCTGCCAAGGGAAGCGTTTGAATGGTATCTTGATTTAAGAAAATATGGTTCCGTTCCACATTCGGGATTTGGATTGGGACTGGAAAGAACTGTAAGCTGGATTTGCGGTATAGATCATTTAAGAGAAGCAATTCCTTTTCCCAGAATGATCTATCGAAATGCACCATAATAAAATATATTTAACAATGATGTTAGAAATTATTCTCTTCATACTATTCGCTGCCATTTGTCTTTCATCGGCATTGCTGATGATTACAAGAACTAATCCTGTTATCTCGGCGCTTTTTCTTGTGGTTAATTTTGCATCGCTTGCCGGACTTTATCTCACTTTGAATGCACAATTTATTGCAGTTGCACAGGTGATTGTCTATGCAGGTGCGATAATGGTTTTCTTCCTGTTTGTGATTATGTTAATTAATCCCGAGCACGAAAAGAGATTTTTGGAGTATAAACCACAGTTGAAAATATTTGCGATCGTGATAGCGGTTCTGGTTTTCCTTCAGATAGCATATATAATTCTGTTTTCCAAACCTTCCGATGATGTAAACAGGCAAGTTGCTGAAAGTGTTAAAGCGGGAACGATTGAACAAATAGGTAGGGAATTATTCACAAATTATGTATTGCCATTTGAAGCGGTAGGATATCTACTACTTTCCGCTGCAGTCGGTGCTCTTGTTCTGGCAAAAAAGAAAATTAAATAATATTATGCAAATCGAAATTGAATACTATCTGGTCTTAAGTGCTGCGCTTTTTACTATTGGTGTAGCCGGTGTTTTAATAAGACGAAATGCCATAATTGTTTTTATGTGCATCGAGTTAATGCTTAACTCGGCAAACTTAACCTTAGTTACGTTTTCATCATATCTCGGTAATTCAATCGGACAACTGTTTGTATTTTTTGTAATGGCCGTTGCTGCAGCTGAAGCTGCTGTCGGTCTGGCAATAATCATTGCACTTTTCAGAAATAAGCTTACAGTCAATGTTGATGAAATAAATATTTTCAAGTGGTAAACAAATAAAAGATTCATTTTCATATGATTAATCTAATACACATTGCAGTTTTTCTTCCATTGATTGGTTTTATAATCAATGGAATTTTTGGCTCAAAGATTAAAAGTGAAAAAATTATTGGTACGATAGGAAGCGGTACAATAGGAATTGCATTCATGATTGTTATTGGTGCATTCTTCGAAACCTTGTCTCTTCCGGTTGAACAGAGAACTAATATTGTTCCTTTCTTTAGCTGGCTGAAAGTCGGGGGACTTGATGTAAGTTTTGATTACCAGGTTGACCAGCTTTCACTTGTTATGGCTCTGGTAGTAACTGGTATCGGATTCATTATCCATGTTTATTCAATAGGTTATATGCATGGAGATAAATCATTCTGGAGGTTCTTCGCTTATATGAACCTGTTCATCTTTGCAATGATGAACCTTGTAATGGCCGATAATTTTGTTCTCTTATTTCTTGGATGGGAAGGTGTTGGACTTTGCTCTTATTTGTTGATCGGTTTTTGGTACGATAAGGATTTTGAAAGAAGCACAACTGCCGCTGCAGGATTGAAAGCATTTGTAGTAAACCGTATAGGTGATGTCGGATTCCTGATTGCTATGTTTCTCATTTATCTCCATTTAAATTCGTTAAACTTTAGCGAAGTGTTTTCAAGAGTGGGGATATCCGGTGTTCCGGAAACTATATTTACATTAATTACAATCTGTTTGTTTATTGGTGCAACCGGTAAGTCTGCACAAATTCCACTCTTTGTATGGCTGCCTGATGCTATGGCAGGTCCAACCCCGGTATCTGCATTAATACATGCCGCAACTATGGTTACAGCCGGTGTTTACATGGTTGCACGCACATCAATTCTCTTTGCATCAGCTCCGACAGCTTTACTGATAGTTGCAATTATCGGAGTCTTTACTGCATTCTTCGCAGCTACAATCGGATTAGTTCAGAATGATATAAAAAAGGTTTTAGCTTATTCTACTATAAGCCAGTTGGGTTATATGTTTCTTGCCCTGGGCGCAGGTGCATTTTCGGCAGGCATCTTTCATTTAATGACGCATGCTTTCTTTAAAGCATTGTTATTTCTCGGTGCAGGTTCGGTTATACATTCAATGCATGAGGAGCAGGATATCAGAAAATACGGCGGACTTAAAAAGTATATGCCGATTACCTACGGAACATTCCTGGTTGCAGCTATGGCGATATCAGGCATACCACCGCTTTCCGGCTTTTTTAGCAAGGATGAAATACTTTGGCTCTCGTATGCAAATATTGGGTATGTATTCTGGATAATCGGAGTAGTAACCGCAGTGATGACAGCATTTTATATGTTCCGATTGTACTTTCTTACATTTGGCGGTGAATCAAGATTTGATGAACATAAAACTCATCCGCACGAATCACCAAAAGTGATGACGATACCATTAATTGTTCTGGCAATACTTTCAGCAATTGGCGGATTCATTGGTGTACCTGAAATATTCTCAGGCGAGCACGGGAACGTTTTTCACAGCTGGCTGGCTCCATTGTTTACAGCAGCCGAAAGGAAATTAAGTCATACCGGAATTCATACACACTTTGAAGAATATTTGTTGATGGCAATCTCGGTTGCCGGTGCATTAGGCGGTATTTTTGTGGCAAGACATATTTATTTAAATAAACCATCTATTGCCGATAAAATTGCAACAAGATTCAAATTCATTTATCGTCTCTTATTCAACAAGTATTATGTTGACGAAGT
>JASFSF010000063.1:0-9405 GCA_050114555.1 Ignavibacteria bacterium | reverse complement strand
TAGTGGATTAATATATCCTACCGATTTGACCTCGATATTTGCATTTAATAGTGAAGACATTTGGGTTTTTTCATCTGCTGGAAGTTATGCAAGATACGATGGATTTGTTTGGGAAAGTAGATGGATTTCCGAACATCAGGGCACTGTGAGAAAAATTTGGGATTCATCATCCAATAATCTTTATTTTGTTGGATCTCACGGTTCTATAACAAAATTTAACGGTTCAAACTTTTCATTAATGAACTCAATTCCAGATGTGAACCTGACTGATGTTTATGGTACACCTGATGGAAGTGAAGTTTGGGCTTGTGGCTGGAATAATAGTGACGGCCGCAGCATACTTTTAAGATTGAATGGGGATAATTGGGAGACATTGTGGGAAAGGAACGCAAACAATAATAACTTACCCTATAACGCATTTATGTCAACATTATGGACAAGTGGATTAGTTGAGTTTTGGGTAACAGGAATACCTGATGGAATTGTTAGGCATTCAATAACATCTTTAGACTTCACAAGAATAGACCGTTTTGATAGAGAATATTTCTCATACAGAATAAGGGGAGATAATAGCAATAATGTTTTTATGGCAGGTGATTTTTCATCAATCTGGCACTTTAATGGGACAAGCTGGAAACGATATAATAATTTATTAAATCAAGAAAATAGGTTAAGATCGATTGATGTGAAAGATGGGGTAGTTGTCGCCGTTGGTTATACTTTCTCAGGATTATTGCCCGGTGCACTAATAATAAGAGGAAGGAGGTAAGATCGACACAACTAAATTTTAATCAACTGTTTTTCAAATATTATTTTTTAGGTATTATTCTGAAAACATTTTTTGTTACGCTATTATTTGCATTTTACATTTATCCTCAAAATGCAATTGTGGATGACACAACTAGTGTTGGGGCGAAAAGAATACTAAGGAGTTACATAACAATTGGTTACGGCAGAGAAATCCAAAATGATTACTGGGCAGCCGGAGTTGGCTGGTTTTTGCCTCTTGGTGAAAATATCCTGATGGGAATAAGGGCGAATGCTAATTTTGAATTAAATCTATTCAAGCTCAAAACTCCTAGCGAAAGTATCTGGGACGTAGATCTTACAATAAAATACATACCCTTCATATCTGAAAGATTTTTCTTTTCAATTGGGGCAGGAGCGGGTTTTAGCAAAGCAACAAAACGAGGCAAGTTTATACAACAAAATTTATTAGTAACTGAACATGAAAAAGTTATTTCTTTGTCGGTGTCACTTCTTGGTGAGATTGAAGCGAATCTGCTAATAACGGAGAACATTGGAATAAATGTAATAAGCTATGCTCTGTTCGCAGATAACAGAACATTCATAACTTATCAAATAGGAATTTTCCTCTGTAAGATCCTTACGCTAAAGTAGTGCTAATTGCCATTACTTAATCAACGTGCCGTTGCTGTTTCCATTCTTACCGTTTAGATCCTCATCATCGGTTACTACTTTTGCAATGTCAGCAATCGAGTCACCGGACTTCAGGTTAATAACCTTTACACCCTGCGTGTTTCTACCCATAACTCTAAGGTCTTTAACCGCTTGCCTTATTACCATTCCTTTTGTAGTGATAATAACAAGCTCATCTTTATCAACTACACCCATAAGGGAAATGAGTTTGCCAACCTTTGTTGTTGTCTTAACAGTAATAACTCCCTTACCGCCGCGTCTTGTTATCCTGTAGTCTTTTATATCAGATCTCTTGCCGTAGCCTTTTTCTGTTACTACCAGAATACTCGTTCCCTGGTGTTTAATTACCAGCAGCCCGACAACTATATCACCTTTTCCTAATCTCACACCCCTTACGCCCGTCGCTGTACGTCCCATATTACGTACGTCTTTTTCATTAAATCTTATTGCAAAACCATTCTTCGTACCTATCACAAGATCATTCTTACCGTCGGTCATCTTAACCTCAATCAGCTTATCTCCCTTGGCAAGATTGATTGCATAGATACCACCTTTTCTAACATTGCCATATGCTGAAAGAACTGTTTTCTTAACCGTTCCTTTTTCTGTTGCCATAATCAGGTACTTATCATCCGTAAATTCTTTCACAGTTACAAATGCGGTTATCATTTCGTTTTTATCTTTTTGTAAAAGATTAACCACCGATCTTCCCCTGGCAGCTCTTCCCCCCTCGGGAATTTCATGAACTTTAAGCCAGTATACTTTTCCTTTATCGGTAAAGAAAAGGATATAATTGTGGGTAGATGCTATGAACATATGTTCAACAAAATCATCATCCTTTGTGCCCGCACCGGTAACGCCTCGTCCACCACGCCCCTGTCTTCTATAGCCGCTTACAGGAAATCTTTTTATGAAACCGTTGTGTGATATGGTTACAACAACATCTTCTTCGGCAATAATATCTTCCAACGAGAAGTCTTCATAGCTGTAGATGATCTCTGTTCTTCTTTCGTCGCCGTATCTTTTCTTAATCTCAAGCAACTCTTCTCTAATAATCAGATATCTTTTCTCTTCGTTTGAAAGAATTCCTTTTAACTGCTCAATAAGCTTTATTGTTTCTTTGTACTCGTCTTCTATCTTTTTTCTTTCCAGCCCGGTGAGCCGTTGCAGACGCATATCGAGAATGGCTTTTGCCTGAATGTCGCTTAGTTTAAACTTCTTCTTCAGGTTAGCTCTTGCAGTATCTACATCCTTAGATTTTTTTATGGTTTGAATCACCGCATCAATATTGTCAAGAGCAATTATATAGCCTTCGAGTATGTGAGCTCTCTTTTCTGCGGCATCAAGTTCAAACTTTGTTCTTCTGACAAGAACATCCATCCTGTGCCCGATGAAGTGCTGCATCATCTCTTTAAGAGTTAGCACTTTCGGAATGCCGTTTACAAGCGCAAGCAAGATTACGCCGAAAGTAGTCTGCATCTGAGTGTGTTTAAACAGACGGTTAAGCACTACTGCCGGCTGAGCATCTTTCTTAAGTTCAATTACCAGTCGCATTCCATCGCGATCGGACTCATCCCGTAAATTTGTTATCTCGCTCATCTTACCCGATCTGACAAGGTCGGCAATCTTTTCAATTAGATTTGCTTTATTAACCTGGTACGGAAGTTCTGTAACAACAATGTTTTCCCTGTTATTTTTAAGGGTTTCGATATTTGCTCTTGCCCTTACTGCTATCCTTCCCCGGCCTGTGGTATAGGCGGACTTTACTCCTTCATAGCCGTATATTATTCCACCTGTTGGAAAATCGGGCGCCGTTACAAGCTTCATTAATTTCTTATCGGTAATGTCAGGTTTTTTTATCAGGGCAATTATTCCATCTACAATTTCACTAAGGTTATGAGGCGGAATATTCGTTGCCATTCCAACCGCAATTCCGCTTGCACCATTTATTAACAGATTAGGCAGGTACGATGGAAGAACAGTTGGCTCCTGGAGTGAATCATCAAAGTTGGGTATGAAATCAACTGTATTTTTATCAAGATCACGAAGCATTGCTTCTGATATTCTACGCATTCGCGCTTCAGTATAACGCATTGCTGCAGGAGAGTCGCCATCAACCGAACCAAAGTTTCCCTGCCCGTCTATAAGAGGATATCTAAGTGAAAATTCCTGAACCATTCTAACCATAGAGTCATAAACTGCCGTATCTCCATGGGGATGATATTTACCAAGAACCTCACCAACAATTCTTGCTGATTTCTTATACGGTCTATTATAACTCATCCCTAGTTCATGCATTCCAAACAAAACTCTTCTGTGAACCGGTTTTAATCCATCTCTTACATCCGGTAATGCCCGCGAAACTATAACAGACATCGAGTAATCTATGTAAGAGGATTTCATCTCCTCTTCGAGTGTAACTGGTAATATCTTTTCAAAAATTGTTGGCATTAATACTTTATTCCTCTAATAGACTTATTGTTGCTTAATTAATTAGATGTCCAGGTTTTTTACATACTTTGCATTCTTTTCAATAAACTCACGTCTCGGCTCAACATCGTCACCCATTAATGTTTCGAAGATTTTATCTGCAGCGGCTGCACTTTCAATGGTGACCTGTAATACTGTCCGGGTTTCCGGATTCATCGTTGTTTCCCACAACTGACCGGGGTTCATTTCGCCAAGACCTTTATACCTGGATATGTTTACTCCTTTTGTAATTCCCTCTTCCTCTAACTTTTTAGCATCGGCCTTACCGTTTACTTTAAGACGCTTCAGAATTTCTTTTCTCTCCTTCTCATCAAATGCATAGAATTCTTCCTTGCCCTTTTTAATTTTATAAAGCGGCGGCTGTGCTATATAAACTTTACCTGCCGTGATAAGAGAATTCATATATCTATATAAAAAAGTGAGTAACAATGTTCTGATGTGGCTTCCATCAACATCGGCATCGGTCATAAGAATAACTTTTCCGTAACGGGCTTTTTCCTCGTTAAACTCGGGGCCTATCCCGGCACCGATAGCCGATATTATTGCTTTGATTTCATTGTTCTCCAGTATCTTATTCATCTTGGCTTTTTCTACATTAAGTATTTTTCCTTTAAGCGGAAGTATTGCCTGGAATTTCCTGTCTCTTCCCTGCTTTGCAGAACCGCCTGCAGAGTCACCCTCAACAATATAAATTTCGCAATGCTCAGGATCTGTAATCGAACAGTCGGCCAGTTTACCCGGAAGATGAAAACTATCGAGCGCGTTTTTCCTTCTGGCCAGATCGCGGGCTTTTCTTGCAGCTTCCCTGGCTTCGGCAGCACGGGCACATTTTTCTATAATTTTCTTAGCAACGGATGGGTTTTCTTCCAGGAAGTCAGATAGTTTATCTCCAACAAGCATTTCTACCGCAGATCTTGTTTCGCTGTTTCCAAGCTTTGTTTTGGTCTGTCCTTCAAATTGAGGCTCTGCTACCTTAACAGAAAGTACTGCAGTTAATCCCTCCCTAAAGTCGTCTCCGGTTAATGTAATTTTTCCTTCTTTGATCAGTTTATTTTTATACGCATAGTTATTTAGCGTACGCGTTAATGCTGTTTTAAAACCGGATAAGTGTGTTCCGCCTTCGGTTGTATTAATGTTATTTACATAAGAGAATATATTTTCAGTGTAACGATCGGTGTACTGGAAAGCAATTTCTATTGGCGTGTCGTCTTTTACTCCTTCAATATAGATGGTTTTATGCTGGGGAGTTCTGTTCTCATCAAGATATTTAACAAACTCTATTAATCCGCCTTTAAAATGAAATGTTTCTTCCTCTCCACCGTTTCTTTCATCTTTTATTTTAATAGTAATAGTTTTATTAAGATAAGCAAGCTCCCGCATTCTTTCTGCCAGTGTGCTGAACATAAATTCCGTTGTCTTAAAGATATCCTTGTCCGGTGAGAAAGTTATTTTGGTCCCTGATTGATTCTTACGCGCTTTCCCTTTTTCTGCTACCTTGGCTAAAGGAATACCCTTTTTGTATTCTTGAAAATATAGCTTGCCTTTTCTAACAACTTCGACTTTCATCCACTCTGATAGTGCATTTACAACCGAAACTCCGACACCATGCAATCCACCGGAAACTTTATATGAACTTTTATCGAATTTACCGCCAGCATGTAATACCGTCATCACAACCTCAAGTGCCGATCTTTTTTCTGTTGGATGTTTATCCGTAGGAATGCCTCTTCCGTTATCTTCTATTGTTATGCTGTTGTCCTTATTGATTGTAATATTAATTTTATCACAATGACCGGCCAGCGCCTCATCGATGCTGTTGTCAACAACCTCATTAACCAGATGATGCAGACCTCTTGCACTAACATCGCCAATATACATTGCCGGTCTTTTTCTTACAGCTTCAAGCCCTTTAAGAACATTTATATTCTTTGCGCTATATTCGCTGCTTTTAGTTTTCTTTGCCATATGGTTTCTCTGAATCCTGCTTTTCAGTTAGTAAATTTAATTCCTTTTACACGCTCTTCGTTATAAAACTGATTTATTTTATCAATAATTTCTTTCTCTTTAAATTTTAACTCGCTTCTTAATACTGAGTTTTCAACTCTTAATTTCAAAAACATTTTATCCACCTTTACCGGTGTTACTACTTGCTCCCAATCAGGAAAAATTTTCAAAAAATCTATAATCACATCCGATGATTTAACAATCTTCCTAACATTTTTCAGATTTGGATCTGAAATATAAACCTCTTTCAAACTTTTAAATCCATCAGTCATATACTATTGATCCATTACTTAACTTTATCACTTTATCGTTTTCATCTTTTTTCAAAAATGTAAAATTTCCGAAGTCAGTAAGAGTTATAAATGCCTGACCAACTTCTTTCAAATAGTCGCTTATCTTATTAGCACGCGAACCATCAAGTTCGCCAAAAACATCATCCAGTAAAAACAATGGAGTTTTTGACGCAATATCTTTCAAGTAAAAAAATTCTGCAAATCTTAAAACAGTCTGAAACGTTTTATGCTGTCCTTGTGAACCAAACGTTTTAAGGTCAATACTGTTTATAGCAAATATAAAATCATCTTTATGCGGACCAACAAGATTTGCAGCCCGCCGTAGTTCATTTTGCTTTTCATCTGCCAGAAGTTTGGTAAAACGATCTTTCACATTATCTTCATCAAAACCATCTAAATATTTATAACTTATAGATGGTTTCTCTTTGTCATCCATAATTCTGCAATAAGAATCTTTCACATATTCCTCAAAATCATTTATAAAGCTGATCCTGCTTTGTATTAACTCAGTTCCAGTTTCAATTAATCTCCCTGTCCATGCGTCAAACTCATCCATCATTTCGTTGCTTTGGAACTCCTTCATCATATTAAGTAAAGATGAGCGTTGTCTTAGTGTCCTGTTGTAATCAAGCAAATTTTTAAAGTAAGTGTTACTTGCCTGTGATATAACCGAATCAACAAATTTTCTTCTTTGTCCCGGAGGTCCTTGTGTTATAGAGTGATCTTCCGGCGTAAGCAAAACCACGGGGAATTTCCCTATTATTTCAGACGTACGGTTTAAGATTTTTTCATCGAGATAATATTTTTTTCCCGATGCATTTTCAAAATTTATAAGAGCATTATTTTCAATTTTATCAACAAATTTTCCGCTAATCCCGAATCCTTCTTTGCCAAATCTAACAACTTCAGCATCACTTTTTACACTAAAACTCTTTGTTGTACACAGGTAGTAAATTGATTCGAGGATTGAGGTCTTACCTTGTCCGTTGCCACCAACTATGTAATTTAAGTTCTCCGAGAATCCTATATCAACATCATCATGAATGCGAAAATCTCTCAGCTTTATAGAAGCCAGGATCATCTCAACTATTTAAGCGAACCGGCATTAGCAAAAGCATAAGTTCTTCATTCTCTCTGGGTGCTTCCGGTTCAATTATACAAGCTTTGGTAGGTGAATGAAGTTTAAAAACGATACTTTCCTCATCTACATGTGTCAGAACATCATTCACATAGTTAGTATTAAAGCCAATATCCATCGCCTCACCATCGTACTTGCATTCTATGTTTTCAACTGCGTCCGAACCATGATCAATATCTTCAGCTGAAACTTCCAGGTTATTCGTATTTATAGAAAACTTGACTTGTTTGGAACTCGATGATGAAAATAACATCATTCTTTTAATAGTTGAGTTAAGATTAACCTTGTTGACAAAAAGTTTGTTCTCGTTTTCAAGCGGAATTACACTGCTATAAGCAGGATATTTCTCGCCTATCATACGCGTAATAAACTCTATGTCTCCGAGATGGAAAGAAGCGTTTGCTGCACTCAAATAAATTTTAACGTCAGCGTCATCAAGTAGTTTTGAAAGAACCGACAATGCTCTTTCGGGAATGATGTACTGCTCCTCAGCATTGGTCTTAATATTTTTATTTACATATTTAACCAGTCTATGTCCATCAGTAGCAACAAACTTTAGTCCGTCGGTAGAAAATTCAAATAACGTACCTGTCATTGCCGGCCGCATATCTTCTTTACTCATGGCAAACGATGTTTTGTCGATTGCTTTTTTCAGATCGTTACCATTAATAACCACTTCTTTATCTTTTGCAACTGAAGGAATTTCGGGAAAATCCTCAGGAGAGGCATATCCAATATTGTAAACACCGTTATCCGTTGTGATTTTTAACTTCGAATCCCCATCTGTTGTAAACGATATCTGTGTGTCTCCAAGTGATCGAATTATATCGTATAGAAGACGAGCAGGGATAACCATCTTCAGGTTCTCATCGGAAGCAATGTTGATTGAGGAACGTAATGCAATTTCCAGATCTGTTGCGCTCACAATCATTGCTCCATCTTTAATATCAAACAGGAAATTCTCCAGAATCGGCATTGGTGTTCTGGCAGGAACAGCCGGGATTATCTTGCTCAAAAGCTTCTCAAGAACCTTGCTGTTTACTTTAAATTCCATCGAATTTTTCTCCAATTTTTAACAAGGAAAATTACTAAAATTAGAGTCCAATCTCAATGAAAAGTTAAGTATAAAATAGAGCTAACTCGGCTTGTTAGAGGATAATACTTGAGTATTTATTAAGCTCTTACTCTTTAGTTTGTAAGAGACAATTTTTATGGGCTAACCAGTTCGGTATTATCAATTGTCTGATCATCTGAAGTAGTTTTTGTAGCACCGATTGTATATACTCCTTCAACAAATGTACTAGAATAAACAACAAGTATCCTCGTTCCTGCAGATATCACTACGTCTCCTGATACATCACCTTCAGATTTCGACTCAATAGTTCCTACAGGTACCTCATATGTAGTTTCATAAGAATATGTGCCTTTGGGTAAGGTCGTTAATTGAGCGGTTTCGCCAGATGGAACAGTAATCAAATTGGCTCTAAAATTAATATAAATTGTATTCGAAGCGAAATTTCTAAATATCAAACTGTTCCCAACATTGTTTTCACATCCCGTCAAAAATAACATCGGTATTAGTAAAAAACTTATTATTAATATCGCTTTTTTCATTATTTCCTCAAGATATTGTTCTTTCGTTCATACAATGGAACAATAAATCAAAATTCAGGCCAGTTTTGAGATCATTATAGATTCTAAAATGAGATATAAACGATAAATTCAAATAATTTATCAAAATGATATTAATTAATATTACCATATATACTTACTTACCAATAGTAATAATTACAATGTTGATATGTTAGAAAAGACTTGAAAGTCATATTTAATAAGGACTTAGAGTTACCCGGAATTATTATAAATTGTGGATAAATTAACGAGTTTTTAACCATGCTAACATAGTAACTAATAACTATCTTTTATCAACCGGTTATCTTATGTTAATTAACAAGTTACTAACTATTAAATAAAAGAATTTTATGTCTGGTAAACAAAGGTTTTTAAAAGGTTCTTACATGGTATGTTATCGGAATGTAG
>JASFSF010000062.1:0-9430 GCA_050114555.1 Ignavibacteria bacterium | reverse complement strand
AATGTCATATTTCTTACTTCATTCTCTCTAACTTTAACATAATCAAAAGGTAGTTCGTACAGGGCTATGTTATCGAGCATACCTCGTAAGGCGCCGAGAGTTTCGAAACGCCGTGCATTGGATTTTGTGAGAGCGTTTTTTGTAAAATCAAGATCAGTTTGTGGAATGCCTTCCCTGTAATTATTGATTTCATCAATAAATATTTTTACAGATTCATACGTTACGTTTGATCTTACACTTGAAGATGCGGAAAAGGTACCGGGATAAAATGTGCCTGAGAACCCTGTCCTCGCACCGTAAGTATATCCCTTTTCTTCTCTTAAGATCATGTTAACTCTTCCGTTAAAACTACCGCCAAGCTTGTAGTTCATAACGTTTGCTTTATAAAAATCAGCATCAGTGTACTTGAGACCAAGGGTTCCAATTCTGATTGCTGATTGTTTTGCATCTGGGAAATCAACAAAATAAACTTGCGGTGATTCCGGTAAATTTGGTTCGTTTATTTGAGGAAGCTCTACTCCTTTTCTTTCCCACTTATCTTCAAGGGATTTAAATACTTCAAGCGCCCTGCTTTCATTGATATCCCCGGCTATTGTGATTAAGGATAATTCCGGCACATAATAATCAGTATAAAAATTCTTCAAATCATCGATTGTAATAGAAGCAATTGATTCTTCAGTGCCCAAAGTGCTGTTTGATAAAATATTATTCTCACCGTAAATTATTTTATTGAAGACATTAGCGGCAACGGTACCCGGATTCACTTTTTGTCTTTTAATTAATTCAATGGTTTCATTTTTTATTCTTTCGAATTCTTTTTCATCCCATCGGGGCTCGAACAATATTTCCTCAACCAATTTATAGGTATCGGCAAACTTTGATGATAAGCAGTTAGCACGAATTACAATCGATTCTTTTCCGGTAAACATGAATATGCTAGAACCAAGCTCATCGATTGCTTCCTCAAGTTCTATCGGTGTTCTGTTTTTTGTTCCTTCCATCATCTGGTCGGTCATAAGATTTGCCACACCAATTTTATCCGGGTTATCCATCAACATTCCGCCTTTAATTATAATGGCAAAATCTATAAGAGGCAGTTCGTTTTGCTCAATACCATAAATTTTTATTCCGTTTGAAAATGAACTACTCCAAATTTCCGGCACCTTTAACAATGGATCTTCTCCCATCGGAGGTTGAACCGATCTGTCGAAAGAAGATTCAATTTTTTCGACCTTTATATCTTCACCCATAATCCCTTCTCCCTCATGCATGGCGATCATATCCTGGTTTTCGATATTTTCCGGTTTGATCTGGAAAAATTCAGAATTCGTGGCTGCCAGGTTTGGTGTATCTTTCGGGACAAAACTTGTTAGAATGTACGGTTTATCTTTTAAGTATTTGTTGTAAACACTTAAAATATCATCTTTGGTTACAGCCAGCGTGTTTTTTAAATCTTCGGTAATAAATCCGGGAGATCCGGCGAATTCACTATAAGCAGCTAACTGAAATGATTTATTAAATACACTGCTGATTCCGTTATAATAATTTCTTTCAAGTCTTGCTTTCACATTGTTAACATCTTTTTCAGTGAATCCATCATTCTCAAACATTGCGAACGCCTGGTTAATGACATCTTCCACATCACCAAGATCTTTATCCGGGAATGCACGAACCGTGATACGAAATGTACCGGCAAGTTCCTCGCTTTCCTGGTAAGCGGCAACTGATGGAGCCAGTTTGTTTTCTTCAACTATTAATTTATAGAGAGGAGCCTTTTTGTTTCCTGCAAGTAATTCACCTAGAAATTCCAGCGCATATGAATCCTTTGTATACTGTTCGACTGTTGGGAATACCATATTTAATTCCGGTGATTCTGCAAAATTATCTTCATAATATGCTCTTTTAGTTTCGTCCAGCACTATTGGCATTGGACTCATATCTTCAACCTTTTCCCCTGATTTTAATTCACCAAAGTATTTTTGGATCCACTCTTCTGTAAGTTCCTCATCAAAGTCTCCTGCTACAACAAGCGTAGCATTGTTTGGTCCATACCACTTTTTATAAAATTCGTGTACATCGGCTAACGTTGCATTTTGCAAATCTTCCATCTCTCCTATCGTTTGCCAGTTGTAAGGATGGTTCTCAGGGTACAATAGTTTCTCTATCATATAATCAGTAAAGCCGTAAGGCT
This sequence comes from Ignavibacteria bacterium, assembly GCA_050114555.1. Classification (GTDB taxonomy): domain Bacteria; phylum Bacteroidota; class Ignavibacteria; order Ignavibacteriales; family Ignavibacteriaceae; genus BMS3ABIN03. The sequence continues at coordinate 7,239 of JASFSF010000062.1, read as the reverse complement.
GGTTATCGTATCTTTGCCTTTTTTCGTTCTGTACTACAGCCTGTTGGTTTAAAAAAGCTTCCTGTGTAACCGTGGGTAATAAGTAACCCATTCTGTCCGATTCCAGCCATAATGCCATTTCGAGAGCATTATTAGGTATGATCTCAAAATAAACGGTTCCATCTTCCCAGGTTCCTCCGTTAAGAGTTCCGCCGGCACCCTGAATTTTTTGAAAGAATTGATCCTGTCCTACATGTTGAGATGCCTGAAACATCATATGCTCGAATAAATGAGCAAATCCTGTGCGTCCTTTCACTTCTCTGTTGGACCCAACATGATATAAAATCGCAACAGAAACAATCGGATCTGAATTATCCTCATGCAGAACAACATTTAACCCGTTATCCAGGGTGTATTGTTTGTAGCTTAGTTCGAGCTGATCGGTTTTCTGACCGCACCCGACAAATAAAACTAAGAGAATTAAAATTATTTTAAGTGAAAATCTCTGATACCGCATTGTGCCTCCGGTATGATGTTATCTAAAGTAAATATTTGTAAGAGTTACAAATTAGTATAAAATCGGCGGACTACAATATTTTAAGGATAAACGGCAATTTAGCTTAGTATCTGGTATGAGTCTTCTAATAAGGAGGAGATAATGATGCAGAGTGTCCAACAAATATTTATTAGATGAATATTTGTAACTGTTTAATCTGTAGCCGTGTTAATAGCAGGCTCTTTAGTATGTTTTTTATCCCTGTACTTTGCAAACAGGAATGCAACCACAAAGAGGAAAGCAGTTGCTGCAAGCAGTACAATGGCGATAGTTCCAGCATCAAAATGGCCGAATGTATATTCAGTTGCCTGGACAGAAACAAATACCAACAAAACCCCAAGAAAAAACCACATTCCCTTTTTTAATCTTAATACTCTTTCTTTCATTTCAACCTTTTGAATAAATAAATTTTGCTGTACAAATTTATTATTAATTATACTCTTGCAAATGCCGATAATATTATGTTATTGTTAAGATTTTAGAAGAAAACCAGAAGATGTAGAGGATATTTAAATGTTATCGGTAATTAGAAGATGAGAGAATGAACTCTGAAAATATGTGTGATAAACGTCAGTATAATTCTAACCTTCTCCCTGTAAAAACAACTCTTTATTGTCGTAATTATTTTTAATAAAATCAATGGAAATTATTTATGATGATATCCACAAACTTGAAAATATTTTTTCCCGACCGGTTGATTTATTAAATAATTATTAAGAGGTTTGTATCAGTTAATAGTAAACACGTTTATTGTTAGTGATTTATAAAATCACTTTAATTTTTTAATAAGAATTATATGTCCAAAGGGCGCAAGAGAAACCAGTCAAAGCTAAACAAAAACCAGCTAAGCTTTGATTTCCTCCTTAATTCGCCAATCGAAATTCACATTCCCAAAAGCAGTTCGGTTAATTACAGGAAAGCATTTGTCGAGACAAAAAAATCTATAATTGAACTGATTAGAGCTTAAAAACAGAATTTTATAAAGAGTTGTTTAAATGAAGTGCAGATAAACTACTCTTTTTTTTTCAGCGCGCTATTAGTCCGAAACTTTGTCCGATACTATATCTCTTTTGTATCGTATTCATTGATTAGAACATCTGCCACCTGTTTATTAACAACGGTTTGTGATGGATTAAAAAATCCCTGCAAGATAAGGGTAAAGATTAACCCGAGAAATGGAATTCTGGCAAGTGTTGATGGCATAACATTTATTAGTTGAATTGTATTTTTCCCTTCAAAAATCCGTATCCATATTCCAACAAATGCTGATTTTGCGACTTGAATATATTGGAATCTGGCCACAGGATTTTTAAGCAGCTTGATTTTATACTGGGGAAACTCTTTTGTCAAAATTTCCGTCATCCCTTCGAAAGTAATTCCCGGTTTTAATTCAAGTTTCATTTTGTCTCCTTTGGTATAGAATTATGAAATTGTTTTTTAATATATAGAATCACAATTTTTAACAAAAGGATATGAACCATGAAAACACACTGATTTATAAAATTACCTAAAATTGCTTAGCTGTTTTTCAGCGTTTTTTAAAGGGATATAACTCTGCGAACATTTAGATCATTTATCTATTTGATAAGTGCCTTTTGGGCCGGATTACTATTATTTGACAACCCATTAAAGTTATACTATATTTGCTATCCGAATTTTACATCGCGGGGTGGAGTCCCGCCAAGGGCGGGAGTAGCTCGTTTGGCAAAGATTTTACAGATGAGTAATTTGAAGTTGAGATAGATAGTTCTTAAATTTTTACATTGCGGGGTGGAGTCCCGCCAAGGGCGGGAGTAGCTCGTTGGGCAAAGATTTTGCAGATGAGTAATTTGAAGTTGAGATAGACAGTTCTTAAATTTTTACACCGCGGGGTGGAGCAATTGGTAGCTCGTCGGGCTCATAACCCGAAGGTTGCAGGTTCAAGTCCTGTCCCCGCTACTAAAAGAAAGCCGGGTTTTTTACCCGGCTTTTGTATTTTAAAGTATGAGCTACTGGGTTTATGTAATAATTAGTGATGAAGGATATAAATACACCGGAATGAGTGAAGACTTAGATTTAAGATTAACTCAACACAACGATAAATCGTTGTCATTCTGGACTCGGAGAGGTTCAAATTGGAGAATAGTTTACAAAGAAAAGTTTTGTTCAAGGGCAGAAGCGATAAAAAAGGAAAAATGGCTAAAGACAGGAGTCGGTAGAGACTGGTTAAGTAATTTTTTGAACAAATAAGGTTGCAGGTTCAATCCGCCGCGGCGGACTGTCCCCGCTACTAAAGAAAAAGCCCTCTCACAAGAGAGGGTTTTTCTTTTGATAGTAATTGAAAAGAACTTGTGTCCTGCCCGCCCTCCGAAGCTTTGAAAATATTTGAAGTAAGTGCGAAGGCGGGCCTGCCCGCCGAAACAAAGTGCAGGCGGGTCCCTGCTACAAGAAAACATAGTAAATTTCAAAATATATTTATCACAATATATTAATTAAAAAGAAGCTTTTAACGACGAGCTTATGCCATCAGACAAAATTTTCCTACCAATAATAACTATGTGTATTGATAATTAAGTTTAATATTGATTTAAGAGAAAAACTAAAATATTGGCAAAAGCTTTAAACGAAAATCGATCTCCACACACTCCGAAAATGAGTGTAAGTATTAAGGTTGAGAAGTTCGCAAACATTCTACAACAATATTTATAAATTCATTACTTGCCAATCGTTAACCATTCATTGCCTTTGGTAAATAATATTGGCAATTTATTATTCGTAATTAATCTACTCCGAGAGCGTTAGAGTTCTAGAGTTTAGTTACTGAATTTCTCCAGAGATAACATACCGAATACTCTCCCGAGGCAGAATTTTGAAAATTAGCATTTCTTATTCATCTGAGGTGTAAAATGAAGAAACGATATTTATTATTCCTTATATGTTTTGCTGTGTTGCATACGGGTTCCTATGGTCAGCAGAAGGAAAGCCCTGTAACTTTGAAAGATATTGAAGAGAATGTTTATAAGACCGTAAAAATCGGAAATCAATGGTGGATGGCCGAAAACCTGAAAACAACTAAGTTCAACGATAATTCACCCATTCAATTATCGATTGATAAAAAGTCTTGGAATAAACGCTTAACTCCCAGCTATTGTTGGTATGAATACGATTCAAGTTATAAAAATATTTGCGGGGCATTTTATAACTTGAGTGCAGTAATCACGGGTAAATTATGTCCTTCTGGTTGGCACGTGCCATCAAATGATGATTGGAATACATTATTTGTATATCTAGGTGGGAATGAGGTAACAAGTGGAGGTGTAAGTAAGACAGTAGGTGGTAAATTGAAAACAGTAGATTCAACTCTTTGGATGTCTCCAAATGTAGGTGCTACAAATGAGAGTGGATTTTCGATATTACCCTATAGTTTCGACGATGGTATTTTTAAAAGAGGGAAGAATGCTAGTTTTTGGTCTTCTAGCATAAAAGGTCCTTGGCAACAGAGTTATATTTGCCATGTGATGAGTGTGGCCTACAGTTTAAGTCACGCCGCCCTTATGTTTTTCTATTGTAATCTGAGTGATGGTTCTTGTGTTCGTTGTATCAGGGATTAATCAAAAAAAATAAAATTTTTTAACCATTTAATGAATAGTGAATAGAATGAATGAAAAAGAAAGTAATTCAACAGGGATGTCTCCGATGTCAGAAATTAAATCAAATGAGAAATCAGAAGAATGTATTTTTTGTGGGAATAAGGATGGAATAGAAAGTAAAATTGTAGCGTGTGTAACGGAAGTTACGGGAAATATATATGCAGATTCGAAAAAACAAGTTTCAACATTAGAGAATCCTGTAGTACAATTTGATTCAAGCGAATGGAATATTTTTTTATGTCCTTCCTGTATTATGGAGAATAGACAAAAAGCATTCTTGCGAACATCATTAAAGTGGTTGGGAGCATTTTTAGCGGGACTTGCTGGGGCAGTAGTTCTGATTCCTCTTTTATATATACTATGGCTTCCAGGCTTGGTACACCAGACTGCTTTTCATACTATCGCTGAAATATTATTAATTTTATTCTGGGTCCTTTGTATTTATGCGATTATTATGTCTCCAATTATGTATTTTAAGAGTAGAAAAGAATATCAAACATTTAAACTAAACATAAGTGCTATTAAGGAGGAAGATAAAAAAATTGCTTTCATTGAAGCGGGCCAAAGAATTCTTGATGATTTGAAGTTATCAAAAGACGCTTCAAAATTCAGACACTTCTCTCTTCCAAAATTTCCAAAGGATGAAGACTATTCGAAAATGTTCCCAAACAAATTTATTGACATTGCTTCTGCCGAGTGGAAAATATATTGCGACCAAGAATTATTAAGAAATAGGTCTGGTTTCGAATCTTTATTGTAAATCTAAAACATTCTCTTTTTAAGTTTTGAAGCATAACGTCTGCTAATCACTAATGGATCTTCAATCCCTTTCAGCAACACTTTATAAGAATAGTTAAACCATTCCTCCACGTGATCGACATACTCAAGATTGATGATTGCGGTTCGGTGTATTCTTACAAAATAATTTTCGGGCAGTCTGGCTTCCCAGTCTTTTAGTGATTTTAATACAAGACCTTTAAGCTTTGATGTAGTGTAAATTTCAGAATAATTGCCTGCCGATGTAATTTTAATTATGGCACTTATTTTTACAAATTGATAATGGTTATTCACCATAATAAAAATACTATCTTCAAGATTCAGTTTTGTTTGTCCGGATTTTCTGCCTTCCTCATCGGATTTAAGATGTTCAATCGCCAGAGCTAATCGTTCCGTATTTACGGGTTTTAGTAAATAATCTATTGCATTAACTTCGAATGCCCGAATTGCATATTCATCGTAAGCTGTAACAAAAATAATTTTAGCATCAGTTTCTATTTTAGCCAGCAGATCAAATCCTGATTCCCCCGGCATTTGTATATCTAAAAAAATCAAATCGGGGTTTAAATTATTTATCAGGGGTCGGGCTTCTTCAACCGATTCAGCTTCACCAATAATATCAATTTCATTAAAATTTTCTAAAAGTACTTTCAGATCTTCCCGGGCAAGTTCTTCATCGTCTACAATGATAGCTTTGATTTTTGTTTTCACCCTACCTCCTTAAATATCTCGATTCTAACTTTAACTAATCCATTTTCGGCAATTGTTTCGAATTTATGATTGTCAGGATATGAATACTCAAGCCGGCTCATAATATTTTTTAATCCGGTATTAGTTCCCTGTATGTTATTATCACCAGTATGTTTAAACCAGCTTCCTGAATTCGATACGCATACAATCAGGTTATTTTTTTTCACCGAAGCATCGATATTAACAGTTAACGGCATTTTGCTTGTCTTCATTCCGTATTTAATGGCATTCTCAACTAAAGGATGAATTAAAAAGCAGGGGACAGGATATTCTTCTGCCAGAGAATCAACAGTTATATTATATTCGAGCTTGTTGCCAAATCTGATTTTTTCAATCTCAAAATAGTGTTCAATTGCGTCAAGCTCTTCAATCAAAGGCACCTCTCCATAGTTCTTGGTTGTTAAAGAGTAACGGTAAAACTCCGAGAGTTTTGAAACCATTTCTTCTGCTTTAATTTGATTTGTCCGGATCAATGCTCTTAGTGAGCTAAACGAATTGAACAAAAAGTGTGGATTAACCTGGTAACGCAGCATTTGTAACTGTGCACTTTGCGCCAGAAGATCTAATTTTTCTGCTCTGTCATGTTCCCGGGTCCAATCCAGCCAGAATTTAATTCCGAAATAAAGTAAGCTCCACGATGTTACTAATGGATAATCCTGTGTCAATCTTAATGCCAGATAGTTAAAAGTATAAATTTTATCTAAATATCTGGCAGATTCTGCCGGATTCATGTATATAAAAATAATATGAGAGGTGATGAACATGATTAATGATGCGATTAACGAACTGACAGATACAAGTATAAGCACTTTAAATAATGATTCTGTTCTATACTGAAAATTTTTGTAGATGGCTCTTAAACCAATTGTAGTAATGTAACCGGTAGACCATTGTAAAGTGTTATCAAGTAAACTATGCCAGCTTCTTAGTACAATTTCGGGCGAGACAATAAATGAATCTATTGCAATAAAGATTATCCACCCTAATGTGTTTATAAACCAAAAAGAAGGATAACTTCTGTTAATAGTAACGTTCTTAAAAAAATTCACCAGGGAATTCTTTATCATTTCTAATAATAGTAATGAGTAATTCGTGGATTTACACTACAAAAGTATTGTAAATCAATTTATTTGTAAACCAATACCCGCATAAGAGGTAGTATCATTATGTTAAAGATCATAATATAGTATAATAACTAAGCTTTCTATCCTATTCTAATATCAAATCGTTCCAACTGTCCCGATAAATTGTGATTTATTTACCCCCTTTTTTAACCAAATTATTGATCTCTTAAATAACCACAATACCTCTTACAGAACGTGAATATCAGAAAGCAAAAGGGAAGTTTATTTTTCTTTGCAATTGAATTGTGGCAAGCATAAAAAACAAAGCAGTAATTATGATTTATTCATCTTTTCCGATTGTTTGTATTCCTCTCATCCTGGCATTAATCCCGTTCCCGGCAATTGAGCGAATCAGTTTTCGGAAAGATACAACTACTCGATTTTAAACTTAAATATTCGGCGAAGAAACCAACTGTAAATGAAA
>JASFSF010000061.1:0-9468 GCA_050114555.1 Ignavibacteria bacterium | reverse complement strand
CATCAGAATTAAACTTGCCTGAAATAAATATAGTCTTTGAAAATGCAGGTGTTAAGTATGATGAGATCGAAAGAGATGGATGGTTTGGCGATTACTTAGCACCAAGAACACTTTTCATCAGGGGAAATTATCTCTGTTCGTGGGCTGAAACTGGATTGGAAAATTTTTACATTGCTGAGGAGGATACCATTAAAGTTGATGAAATAAATTCTTTGGAAAATAATTCATTTCCATTTACTAAAGGGAATATTCCGCCCGAGCCATTCCTTTCAAGTCTTCTTGAACCGGTTATTGCTATTGGTGTTGCAGCAATTTCAATCATTTTATTCTTTACGGTACGCAGCAAGTAGCTAATTTTACCTTTGAAGGTTTTCTAATTTTGATTAAAATTGTTGTTTAGTTATTAACATTTATGCAGAAAATGAATAAAATATTAGCAGTTATTCCGGTTTTCGCACTTCTCCTCTGGGGATGTTCATCTTCGGTTAGTATAACAGATTTATCACCTGAAGAGCATCTTAAGTATGCATTAAAACTTTATGAAGAAGAGGATTATGAATCAGCTATGAGGGAATTCGAATCGATTCTTCTTCAGTATTCCGGCAGTACACTTGTCGATGATGCACAATATTATCTTGGATTAACAAGATATAAAAGAAATGAATTTATAATTGCCGCATACGAATTCAGCAAGCTGATAAAAAATATGCCTGCAAGTCCTTTTGTATCCGACGCACAGTTTATGCTGGCTGAAAGCTACTTTGGTTTGTCACCAAACTATAATTTAGATCAGGTTTACACTAACAAAGCAATATCGGAATACCAGGCATTTATAGATTTTTTCCCGCTGGATGAAAAAGTTCCTCAGGCTGAAGAAAAGATTAAAGAACTGAACCTGAAATTAGCGGAAAAGAATCTTTCTATTGCAAACATTTATCAAAAGCTTTCATATTATAAAGCATCCATTAAATATTACAGCATTGTGGTAGAAAAATTTCACGATACAAAGTTTGCCCCGATTGCATTATATAATAAAATCTTATTGCAAATCGACAGGGAAAATGAGGAGGAAGCTTTAACTGACATTAAGCAGTTCATGCTTCTTTACCCGGATGATGAAAACTATGCCGAAGTGGTTGAACTAAAAAAATCGCTCGAAGAAAAGATATCGCTTAATTAATGGCAAAAACGAAAAAGGTAAAAGAGTCTCAAACAATCATGACCGAGATGGTACTCCCGCATCACACCAATCAACTCGGTAATCTGCTCGGCGGACAGCTAATGCACTGGATAGATATATGTGCGGCGCTTAGTGCGGCTAAAAACAGCCAGAGAGTTTGTGTAACCGCCTCGGTGGATAGAATCGATTTTCATCATCCGATAAAACTTGGTAATGCAGTCACCCTAACTGCTTCTGTTAACCGGGTTTTTAATTCATCAATGGAGGTAGGAGTAAAGGTTTTTGCCGAATCATTGCGCGGGGGGGAAAAAGTTCACAGCAACACTGCGTTTCTAACCTTTGTTTCAGTTGATGAAAACGGTGACCCTGTGAAAGCTATAGAAGTTGTTCCGGAAACCGATGATGAAAAAAGAAGATATGATGAAGCCCTTAAGAGGCGTGAAGAAAGACTTCAAAATAGAATTAAAGCGGTTTAAACTTTTAGTTTTTTACCTTATCTGTACCGCACCTTTATATTCCCAGGTTCCGATTAACGGGTTTTGTAACTTAGAAACCTTTTCGGTGTGTGACGGATACGACCGGCTTATGATTGCGGACATTAATTTCGATTCAAATAAAGATATTCTTCTATACTCAAATTCTTCAAAAAAAATCTGCGTGATTGAAGAAGATGAACAATCCAAATACAGCAGAACAAAGATTATCCGCCCGACTAACACATTATCACACGTGCTTCCTATTTTTAACGGTAAAACTCATTCACCTCTGTATGCGTTTGTTTCCCGCCAGCAGCGATCCGTAGGTTTATTTGAGCTGTCGAAATACGGCAGATTTAAATTGGTTTCCAGGTTAACTTTCGAATCATATCCGGGAAATATGAAAGCAGCGGATATTAATTATGATGGTAAGATGGAATTCTTGATTTCCGGCAGCGCATTTGACGGATTATCAATAATTTCGTTTGATAATGAGGAACTCAGGGAAGAAAAACTTGAAGAAAATTCCAGTTATGGCGAGGCTATTTTCGCAGATATTTCTAATGACAACTCTAAAGATATTGTAGCCTTCAACCTTATGAATCACCAGCTTGAAATGTTTTTTAATGACGGATTGGGTGATTTTAGTAAAACCCGTTCATTAGATTTTAAGAACGGCATTAATGATTTAAATGCAGTTGACGTAAACAGAGACAGATATGTTGATCTTATTTATTGCAATAACCATTCAATTAATATTATCTGGGGAGACTTTGAATCAGCTTATGATTCCACTTCATTTTTAGAAACAAACTATATACCAGATAAGTATTTAGTATATGATTATAACAATGACGGATTAAACGATATTGCATATATCGATAGCTCCCAGGGATTACTATCAATCTTCTTTGGTAAAGATCACAGGGAGTTTTATTCCGAAGTGCTTTATCTGAAAAGAAACGGATTGGTGGATTTTCATATTATAGACGAAGAGGAAAAATCAAAACTTGTATTGCTAAACAGGAACGGGGAGATTTATACAATTTCAAAAATATCTTCTGTTGATGAGGAAATCACCCTGGTTCCCGCAATACAGCCAGGAGCTGTCTCAACTTTTAATTCAGGTAATGATAGTATCCTTGATTATTGTTTTATAGATAATTTTTCACAGTCACTGAATTTCTTCATAAACAATGATTCAAAAATACCATCGTATTACTTTACCCTACCTCTTTCGGAAAAATACGACCGGATAGTTGTAAACGACAAACATTCGTCCGAGAAAGGATTTTACTGTTTCTCACCCAATCAGAATATGCTTGAAATTATTAATTGTGACTTTAACAGCTACAATTATGAAGTAAACCAGTTATATATCCCGGGATCAATGAAGGATGTTAAGATTAATAATACGACCGAACTCGTTCAAGTTTATGTTGCGTTTGAAGAAGAGAATTTGTTTAGAATTAATGAGTATGAGCATCATAATTTTAGGTATAATGTAAGAGAGTATTATGGATTTGATCCTAACATAATCGCACCTATTCAGTCTGTTCGGGAGGATCCGATAATCTACTATTGGATTGCCGATGACGATTCATTGTTTCAGTACAAATTAAATATCCAGTTAAACTTAAATGCGAAGGAAAGATTAGGTTCCGTAAGCAGATCAGAAATTTCAGGAGATGCTTCAATAATTCAGTCAGTAATTGGTGATGAAAGACTGAATATTAATTCGTTGCTTATTTCGGGTAAGAATTTATTTTCTGTTGTTACAGATGATAATTCGTTCAATATTTCCGATCCGATATTAAATAAATATGATTTTAAAAGTATTGATACAAAAAATCTGAAATTTAACCGGGTTAGCGATCAGATGTATAATTCTGTATTTTACTCAAGCTCAAATCATAAGTTTAATAGGATTAAGATTAACATTAATGACAATAAGCTGACATTTCGGGAGTTATTCGAAGCAAAAGATGTTGTGGATTATACCGGGCAAAGGATTTCCTCTAATGTCGAATTATTATTATATACTCAAACAGCAGAAGGGAAATTATCATTAAAACTGTTAAAGTAATTATTACTGTAGTCATATTATCAAGCTTCTTCGCCAATACTTTTGCACAAGAGTTATCTCAAAATGATTTGAATGATTTGTATAGCAGATTTATATCTGCGAGGAGCACAGGCTCATTAATCGAGAACGCAAGTGATAAAAAATGCGGGCTGGGATTAGTGAATTCGATAAAAGAAAATATGGATAGTTTTTCTTTTGAAGAGCAATCGGTCCTTAAACAATTATTGACCAGGCCAGGTTTACATACCAGCATTGTATCGGAATCCGGTCTCTTCAGAATTCATTACGATACAACAGGTATTAACGCACCAAGATATATAAGTAGTATTTCTGTTCATGAAAATGCATTATACGTTTCTATGGCAGCGGATTCTACATATAATTTTGAGGTGACATTTTTAGGCTACCCGCCACCGCCGTCTGATCTTGGAGAAGGTGGTGATAATCTGTATGATATTTATGTGCGTAATTCGAATTACTACGGCAGTACATTTCCCGAAAATATAATCGATGATGGACAGCAAACGTACACTTCCTATATGGATATTCATCCGGAATTCGGAAGTTCATTTTTTACTGAAGGGATTAATGCTTTACATGTTACTCTTGCACACGAGTTACATCATGCTATTCAGCTTGGAAACTATATAAATCGAATCAATTCCGATTTGTTTTTTTATGAAATAACTTCAACAGCGATGGAAGAGTTTGTTTTCCCGCATGTGAATGATTATTTCCAGTATATGGATTCGTATTTCAGAAGTCCTGAGACAGCTTTACCGCAGACTGATGGATATTCAACGGCTATCTGGAATATATATCTTAGAGATAATTTCGGTTATGACATTATTAAACGTCAATGGGAGATGATGAGAACACTGAGAGCTATGATAGCTATAAATAATTCGTTGTTTGAATTCGAATCGTCATTTACCAATGAGTATAATAATTTTGGGAAATGGAGTTATTTTACAAACTATCGCAATATTCCCGGAGAATATTTTGAAGATGCTTCTGATTTCCCTTTAGTTGATCCGACATCCGAAATTTCATTCACTTCACCTTCCCAAACACTGAATATGAACATACGGGCAGCTGCGCATGCATTCATTACTTTTGTTAATCCTGCAAATAATGATTCATTAGTTGTAATAGTTTCAAATGGTGATGCACAAAGTACAATAGGAGGGAATCCTTTAAATGATTTCGAATATACTCTGTTTGCAGATTCATCAAGCGGCAGCCGGTATTTAACATCGAATTATTCGGCAAATTTCTCCGCAGATGATCCGGCATTCTGGTCGGTTACGGAAATACTTAATAATATTGTGGTTAAAGAAGACAACACTACTACACAACCCGCCGGATCTCAGCTGGATTACGCTTATCCTTCTCCATTTTATTATGACAGGGGATACTTATTCGGGAATAATATTTTTATAGCAGTAAGCGCTGATCTGGGACAGACTGTAGATTTTAATGTTTATACAAGCAGCATGGAACTAATTGTCAGAACAACAGAAACTATTAAATATTTACCCGGAAACAGAATAGGTGTAATCTGGGATGTTAAAGATGATTTCGGCGAAAGACTTGCAACAGGTGTCTATATTTATGCTGTTAATTATGGGGATGAATTAACAACAGGAAAGATTGCGATATTCAATTAATTAAATTGAGCCAATTATCCTATCATTCTGCGAGCAATTGAAAATTCTTTGTAAATAAAATCTTATGTTTATTCTCATATTTTGTCGCCAATTTATAAATTTCAATCCTGTTTATGAGTAGTTATTCAATTGAAGCTATAGATTTAAACAAAACCTTTGGCAGAAGATTAATTTTCAGCAAGTTAAGTTTTTGCTATGATGAGTACGGCATCTACGGAATCTCCGGTCCAAACGGTTCGGGCAAATCCACTCTGGTTAAGATAATTGCAGGTTTAATTTCTGCTTCGAATGGAAAAGTGATCCACACTTCTGAAAGCGAGGAAATACCGGTTGAAAAACTGCATAATCATATTGGTTTTGTTGCACCCTATCTGATTCTCTACGAAGAATTTTCCGCTATCGAAAACCTCGAACATTTTTCAAAAATAAGAGGTGTGCAGCTCGATATTAATTATACAAATGATTTACTCGATAGATTTTTACTCTATCCGCGTAGAAATGATTTGGTAAAAACCTACTCCTCGGGGATGAAACAGAGATTGAAAATTATCTTCTCATTAGTTCATCATCCGCAGTTATTAATTTTTGATGAACCGACTTCAAACCTTGACGACGAAGGTAAAAACTTAATTTACGAAATAATTAAAGAACAAGGGGGAAAAAATATTGTCATCATTGCTTCCAATGATCAAGCCGATCTTGATATTTGTAGTTCTGTAATGGATCTAAAAAAATATGAATTAAATTGAAATTTAATATTTATGGGTACTATAAAGGGTAAAATTTAAATAATTTTTTAACTGGTAACTATGCCATTTACAAAAATCTGGATTCATATAATATGGTCAACAAAGAATCGTGAAAATTAATTACGGATGAATTAAAAGTGAAGTTACTAGAACACATTAAAGACAATGCAAGATCAAAAGATATTAATATAGATTCGATAAATTGTGTTCAGGATCATCTTCATATACTTGTGTCATTAGGGAGAGAACAAACTATCAGTAAAATTGTGATGTTGATTAAAGGAGAATCATCGCATTGGGTAAATAAGAATAAATTGGTGCAGGGTAAATTTGAATGGCAGGATGAATATATAGCAGTTTCAGTCAGCAATTCAGCTATTGACAAAGTTAGAGAATATATAGCAAACCAGCGGACGCATCATCAAGTTAGTTCTTTCGTTGAGGAGTATAATTTATTTAAACAAAAATATGGATTTGGCTAAAGCCACAACTAATTTTTCTCAGTCCCACGACCTGAAGGTTGTGGCAATTAACTAAATTTAAATCAAGAACCAGGATAAATAGCCACGAGCTTTAGCTCGTGGAGAATAGATATAAAATAGAGTGGCTTCAGCCCAATTATTAAGGTAACATAATACAATAAGCATAATGATATCAAAAGCATACGCGTTATTTAAAAAGGATTTCGGTTCTGAGCTGAGAACCCGCTACGCTATAAATTCCCTGGCGATGTTCATTGTTGTTGCTATCAGCGTGATTTTATTTGCAGTCGGACAGGAGAAAATTTCTGCCGAGTTGACAGGCGGATTGTTTTGGGTGGTGATTTTTTTTACTGCAATGTCTGGGCTGTCAAGAGCATTTGTATCTGAAGAAGAGCGCGGGACATATTTAACCTTACAACTGGTAGCAGCACCATCTACAGTATTTTCAGGCAAGCTCATTTTTAATATTCTACTCGTATTTTGCATGAACAGTATTATCGCAATATTATATGCTGCCCTCTTCGAATCATTCATTATTCAGAATTTAGCTTTATTTTTACTCACATTTGCAATTGGAAATATCGGTCTGGCAATTTCATCAACAATAATAGCAGCTATAATTGCCAAGGCAGGTGCAAAAGGAACGCTTTATCCGGTACTTTCATTTCCGATATTATTACCTTTGATTCTAACATCTGTTCAATTAACTTTGTTCACTCTGGATGGCACAAGTATTGAAGAAGCTAAGTTTGAATTGGCAATTGTTGTCAGTTACGATGTAATTATGCTTACTGTATCTTATATGCTATTTGATTTTATTTGGAAAGATTAGTGTTTTTTAAAGTTTTTTGATGCAATAAATAATGATCTGGAAAGTCACCTTATTTTTATTATTAACATTTGTCTCCATCGCTGGAATTGCTTTTCCCATTGTTGAGAATCCAAAGGCATGGTATGAATTTCCCCTTATACCCGGGTTGGAAGAAAATGCTAAAATAATTTTCTTTCACGTTCCTACCGCATGGTTAACTTTAGTCGCATTTTTAATGTCTTCGATTTACAGTTTTAAATATCTGCGTAAAAAAAATCTTGATGATGATTCTAAAGCATATGCGTCTATGCAGCTTGGAATGATTTTTTGCATTCTGGCTACAGTAACCGGTGCTGTCTGGGCAAAATTTGCATGGGGTTCATTTTGGAGTTGGGACCCCCGGCAAACAAGCATATTTGCACTCCTGCTTATATATGGTGCATTATTCGCGTTGAGATCTTCAATTGATTCTGAAGAAAAAAGAGCCACACTTTCTTCAGTATATTCGATGATTGCTTTTGTAACCGTTCCTTTTTTCATTTTTATTATGCCCAGGATTATGAAAGGATTACATCCGGGATCAGCAGATGATACAAATGCGGGTCCGGTTATAGATTTTAAAATGAATCCAAGTATGCAATTGATATTCTTTCTTTCGTTAATTGGATTTACAATTCTTTACTTCTGGATGTGGCAGCTTGGTTATAAGTCGATTATTTATAAAGATAAATTGAATAAAAATTTAATCAGAGGATAAAATTGGAAAGTTTTTTATCGGACAATGCTATATACATCGTTTTAATAATTGTTCTGATCGTTTGGGGAGGAATATTTATGTTCCTCTTAGGTCTTGATAGAAGGATAAAGCTGGTTGAAAAGGAATTAAAAAACGGAGAAGGTAATGAAGAATAAATATATTTTCGGCGGGATAATTATTGTGGTGTTTTTAGGTTTGATGGGTTACTTATTTACACAGAGTAGCATTCAATATCAGGATGATTTTTCGATAGTTATGAACTCTGCTAAAACTGTTAAAGCTACGGGAGTATGGGTTAAAGAAAAGAACTATGATATAGATAGAGTTAACAACACCTTCAGCTTTTATATGGCAGATGATAAAGGAACGGAAATGAAGGTGGTCTTTAACGGTACAATTCCAAATAATTTTGAATCTGCAACAAGCGTTGTAGTAACAGGTAATTATTCTAATGGATACTTTCATGCTAAAGATATACTCACCAAATGCCCCAGCAAGTATGAAGGACAGGAAGTACAAACTTCTTCAATGTAAAAATCCAACCCGATAAATTTTAATTTTATGAGGATCATATGTTAGGAACAGTTGTTCTGGTTTTCGCACTTGCATTCAGCCTGATATCAATGATAATGTATTATCTTAGTTTCAGGGGATATGTTAATACAATTAAAATCGCCCGAATTTCATATCATTTCATGCTGGTTTCGGTTATTGTCGCATCTGTCTTGTTGTGGCAGGCACTGTTTACACACCAGTATCAATATAAATATGTATTCAGTTACAGCAATAATTCGCTAAGTAGTGGTTTTCTTTTTGCATCATTCTGGGGCGGGCAGGAAGGAAGTTTTATGTTATGGCTGTTGTTAACTGCAGTAATCGGACTGTTCCTTCAATCTTACACTTCTAAAAGAGAAAATATTGAACCGGCTGTAATGACAATTTTTACGCTTGCAACTACATTCCTGCTGGTGATGGTTTCACCATGGTTCAAAAATCCTTTTGAGTATATATGGACCACTCCAATGTTCGTAGAAGTTAAATCAATAAATCCTCAGTTTCTTAACCTGTCGTTTTTACAAAATTTTTTCTTTACCGATCACTCAAATGGTAGTGGATACATTCAAATAAATACTGAGTTGAAAGACTTGCTTGCCGGATCAGGTATATCACTTTCTCAATTTATTGCAGACGGAAGAGGATTAAATCCGCAGTTATTAAATTTCTGGATGCAGATACATCCACCGATTTTATTTGCTG
>JASFSF010000060.1:0-9607 GCA_050114555.1 Ignavibacteria bacterium | reverse complement strand
AAAATATTTCTGCACTGTCAATAAAACTTGTTGACGATGTTTCAGCAAATTTATTCGCTGTTATAGATGTAAGACTCTTTACATCAAGATTATCATCCTGCATCAACACATTTTTAATAAATGTAAGATCGGCTGAGGGACTTCCTGCAAGTAACATCACCCTAATCTTATTAGATAGAACGTTCACATAAAATATTTTCCTGTTATTCGAGTAAGATAGTTCATTAGAAAGATGTGATACTTCTATAGACAACTTCTTTTCGCCGGAAGTTTGCGGGATATATTCGAAGTTTTCTTTTTGAATTCCACTTTTGTTAAGCTTAATATTTCTCTGTTCAACAAGTTTATTTTCCTCAAATAACGAAAGTACAACGTTTTTCCCGCTCAACCCGCCTTGCTGAATTGTCGCTTCTATCGTTGTTGGCGACTCCGCATATAAAAGTTCGTTGTGCAGAATCCGTTTTACCGAGATATCAATTATCCGGGAAGTATCACCAAGACCGATTGTGAAAACTGGTAATCCGAGTTTTTTTGCATTAATAATTGAATTTGATCCTGAGGTTATCACTCCATCAGTTATGAGAACCAGGGATGCAATATTTTTCTCTTCCTTCCTTACAAAAGAAAATATATCGGAAATATTCGTTACAGCATCATTAAAGTTATATTTGTATAGACCATCCTTTTCAATCTCACGGATGTTTTCACCAAATAAATAGTATTCATCTTCATTGGATAAGGGATTCCCGGAAACGTCTTCAAGTATTTGTACAGCATTCTCTTTTCTCTTTGAACCATCATCAATGATCACTGAGCGTGAGTTATCGAAGAAAAAAAGATTAACTGGATCAAAAATTAATTTTTCAGTAAAAGATAGAATAGGTTCAAAGAATATAAGCAGGATAATTAGTAATGCAAGTGTACGTAATGATATAAGAAATAATTTAAAAAACTTATTAACAGGTGGAATAGTGAATTTGTAAACATAGAAAACGTATGAAGCAATTAAAATTAATCCTAAAATAAAATAAACTGCCGGATACGCCAGGTTTAAACTAATATCCTCGTAGCCGAACATCAGATAAAGATTTCTCCCTTCATCATTGTTACAGCATTACCGGAAATCTCAAGTTTATTTGCAATATGGGAATAACTCACATTTACTCTCCCCGGTTTCCCGATAAAATCTCCCTGTTCAAACTTGAAATCTTTTTCGTTCTCTCCAGCATTTATTAATCCTGTTTTCTGCAGCACCAGTAACAAAGGACCATTTGCTGAACCCGTTACTGGATCTTCATCAATTCCATAGTATGGAGCAAAAAATCTTAGATGAGCATCATTTCCTGTTTCAACTGTTTCAAGCGTGTAAACGGTTACTTCTTTAAATCCAAGGTTTTCAGCACATATTCTTTTTAACTCTTTAAAATCAGGTGTAAGCGATTTTAATACTTTAAGGGACTTAATACATATAAACAGGTTACCGTTTAATTGGAGAATGGGAGGCACATTCATATCAATCGAATCATGTTGTATACTTAAAATATCATAAAGCTGACCTAAATCTTTATCACACTTTTGAAGTTTCGGAACAGGTATAGACATAAAGTAAGTATCATCCTGAACTTTGCAATCCAGAATACCTGAAAGTGTTTCAAACCTAACTGCAGATTTGCCTTTAATGATCCCTCTTTCTTTCAGGTAATGAAGTGAGGCAATTGTTGCGTGACCACATAACTCCACTTCTAGTGTTGGTGTAAACCATTTGAGTTTGTAATCGGCATTATCAGATTTGGAAATGAATGCAGTTTCAGAAAGATTCATCTGCTTTGCAATCTTTTGCATTGTTTCCGTATTTAATTGTTCGGTATAAACTACTGCAGCAGCATTCCCTTCAAACTTCTTATTAGTAAAAGCATTGATTTGATATACTTCTTTAAGGGCGTTCATTTTTTTCTTTCTTCAATATTCCAGGATTTCATATTCTCATATGTTTCATAATCTGTAAGATCAAAATGAATTGGAGTGACAGTAACAAATTTCTTTTTAATAGCTACCTGGTCGAATTTAATATCCGTATCAACCTCCATCATTCTTCCGGTTAACCAGTAGTAGTCACGTCCGTAAGGATCTGTACGTTTTTCGTAAACATCATCCCATTTTGACTTACCCTGCTGTGTAACGAGTATTCCTGCAATTTCCTCTCTGGGAATATCAGGTACGTTTACATTCAGTAAGGTTCCCTTGGGCAATCCGTGTTCTTTAATTTTTACTGCAAGCATTTTAGCAATCTCACCTGCATAAGCAAAATCTTTTACCCGGTGATTGGTTACTGAGATGGCTATAGAAGGAACATCCATAATTGCAGCTTCACGTGCCCCTGAAACTGTACCCGAATATATTATATTGATTGCTGTATTCGATCCATGATTAATGCCTGAAACGACCAGGTCAGGATTTTCTTTCATAATGTTTCGCATACCCATTTTTATGCAATCTGCAGGAGTTCCGTCGACTGCATATCCAAAAAAGATTCCGTCTTTGTAATATTCGGTTACCCTTAAAGGAATCTGCATTGTTATTCCATGACCAACGGCGCTTTGTTCCTGTCTGGGTGCTACAACAGTAACTTCACCAATCTCGCTTAGTGCTTTTTGAAGCGCAGCAATACCTGCAGAGTCTATTCCATCATCATTAGTTACTAATATTTTCAATATATTGATCCTAATTTCATTAAAATTATTTTTCTAAGATACCATTTAAGTTTTTCAGTCTCAATCTTATTTATTTCATAATAGTTGTTAGATAATTACAAAAACAGGTTTCTATATACGCAGAACCTATGCTGACTATCAAACCATATATTTTTAAACGATATCCTGGAATTATGTTTGGTTTCAGTACAAAGTTTGGAGTGGAAAGAGAATTACCGTATTACTTTAATATGTCTTATAATATTGGTGATGACAGTAAATGTGTATCTAAAAACAGGGAAAAATTCTTTAATTCACTTGGATTAAATCAGGACACAGTTGCATATCAAAAGCAGCTTCACGGTGACTCAATTTCAGTTATTGAAAGAGGAGGAGACTGCGGTGAAAGCGATGCCTTGATCACAACAAGAAAAAATCTTGGACTGGCAATAAGTTCGGCGGATTGTTGTGCAATATTTTTGTATGATCCCATTAATGAAGTCATTGCAGCAGTGCATTCGGGATGGCGTGGTACGGAAAAAGAAATTCTGTTAAAAGTATTACAAAAATTGTCAAATGATTACAATTCGGTTCCGGGAAATCTCATCTGTTACCTGGCACCGTCTATTAGTCGGGTAAATTATGAAGTAGGACCGGAAGTTGCCGACAAATTTGATCTTACTTACTTGCAAGAACATAATGAGAAGTTCTTACTTAATATTCCTCAGATGAATTACGATATCTTACTAAACTACGGTGTTTTTGAACATAAAATTCAAATGTCTCGTTTGTGCAGTTTTGAATATAAATCTCTGCTGCATTCCTACAGGAGAGATGGCGAAAAATCCGGAAGATCATTTGGAATAATCGCTATGAAAGGGAGTGATTGAAAACAGGTATTATAAAAATCGTTTTGATTTATATTATGCTCTGTTTTATATGGGGCTCAACCTGGCTGGCAATACGTTTTGGTCTGGAAACTTTGACACCCTTTTGTTCGGCCGGCCTCAGGTTTATACTGGCCTCGGTATTCATCTTGACGCTGATGAAGTTTCGCAGAGTAACTCTGCAAACTGATAAAGCTTCCATGCGGCTTTATTTTATAATGGGATTCTTCTCCTTTGTAATTCCATTCGGTCTTGTATACTGGGCTGAACAGTTTGTTCCCTCCGGTATTGCAGCAGTTTTGTTTGCTGTATTTCCGTTTTTTGTATTAATCTTCTCTTATTATTTCATCAAAGATTCCTTCATTGATTTTTTTAAAATTGGAGGAATCATACTTGGATTTTCCGGCATTGTCGTGATCTTTGCTGATCAGTTTGTTGGTGAATTTACTGATTATATTGTCGGGATGATTGCCATAGTGGTAAGCGCTACAATGCAGGCCGGAATTATAACAACCATAAAGAAATTTGGCCATCATTTAAATCCACTCTCAATGAATTTTGTTCCGATGCTTATCGCAGGTTTTTCAATGCTCGGATTAAGTTTTGTAATTGAAGATGTTTCTCAAAATACCTTTGAATTAAACGGGATTCTGTCGATTTTATACCTTTCATTCTTTGGCAGTTTGATTACATTTACATCTTACTATTGGCTTCTCAAAAAAATTAACATCGTGATTCTTTCATTTACAGCGTTCATTACACCCATTACAGCTTTGATTTTGGGATATTTTACATATAATGAAGAACTATCATCCAGTGATTTCATAGGGACTATCCTGGTACTTATCGGTGTGTTTTGTGCAAATATGGGTAATTTGATTAAGATACGAAGGAATTCGGCTCTTCAATCAGGTGGTTAACAGGATAAAAATTCATATGTTTAATATTCAATTAATTTTCAAATTTTATTCTTATATAAGTTAATGCAAAACATAATCAGAATTCGAAAAGCAACATTTTACGGCTACCATGGGGTTAGAAGTGAAGAACAAAGTGTGGGGGGGAAATTTGAAGCAGATGTTGATATTTATACTGATTTTACAAAAGCAGCACAAAAAGATGATCTGGATGAGACAATAGACTATCATAAAGTTTATTCGTTTATGTATCATCTGGCTCTTGAGCAAAAGTATTATCTTATCGAATCTCTGGCTACCAGGATTGCAGATGATCTATTGCAAAAATTTGAAAAAATTACGAAAGTAGCAGTAAGAGTACGAAAAAATAATCCACCTCTTGGGGGTGTAGTAGATTGCGTTGAAATTGAAATTGTAAAAGAGAGAAGCGAACTAACGGAGGAAAAATAAAAAATACGGTTTACATAGGAATAGGATCAAATAAGGGAAACAGGGTTGGTTCCATTTTATCTTCAATTGAGAAAATTGATGGAGACACTAATTGTCGTGTAATAAAAGTTTCATCATTTTATGAAACCAAACCATTTGGATTTATCGAGCAGAATAACTTTATAAATGCAGCAATAAAAATTGAAACATCTTATACTCCGGCTGATCTTTTCAAATTATTAAAGCAAATAGAAAAGGACCTGGGAAGAAATGAAAATGTAAAATGGGGACCACGAGAGATTGATCTGGATATCTTGTTTTATAATGATTTAATTTATCAGGATAACAATATTACTATCCCGCATAAAGGTATTGTAGAAAGAGATTTTGTATTAGTCCCATTATATGATATAGAACCGGAAATGATTCATCCAGGAAATGGATATTCAGTAAGTGAAATAAAAATTCCACAAAAGGAATCGAATATAATTAATAAAATACCGACAGATTTGCATAACAAATGGATAAAACAAAAGGCAATTCCGATATAAAATATATTGCAATTGAAGGTGTTATTGGAGCTGGAAAAACAAGCCTGGCAAAAAAAATTAAAAACCGCCTTAGCGCTGACATAATTTTGGAAGAATTTGATGCAAACCCGTTCCTTGAAAAATTTTACGGCGACAGGAATCGTTATGCTTTTCAGACACAAATGTTTTTTCTGATTAACAGGTTTAAACAACAGGAGGAATTGAACCAGGAAGAATTATTTGTTGAATATACTGTGGCTGATTATCTTTTTGAAAAGGATAGGATCTTTGCATATCTGAATTTAAGCAGCGAAGAATTAAAACTTTACGAGAGTATATACCCTCTTTTGGCACGTTCACTGCGTAAACCCGATCTTGTTGTGTTTCTCCAATCATCTACTGACCGGTTAATGCATAATATTAAATCGAGAAATCGTAAAATAGAGCGTGCACTAAATCGAAGCTATATTGAAAAACTGAGTGAAGCATATAATCATTTCTTTTTCAGATATAACAGTACACCTCTGTTGATAGTTAATTCAACAGATATCGATTTTGTAAATAGTGAAGATGATTTTGATGAATTGTTCAAACAGATATTCAGATTTGACCGGGGAGTTAAAGAGTATTTTAATCCTGAAACAAAAAATACAGAATGACCAAAATTCTCAATATAATTATATTTTTTCTTCTATTCCTTTTTATTATCAGGTTGATAAGAGTAATCAAGAGATTATGGTTCTCATCAAAAAATACAACCAATTTTATTAGGAATGACAGGCCCAAGAAACGACAGGATTTTAAAGATGTTGAGGAAGCTGAATACAGGGAAATACCTTCCGACAAAAAGAATGAAAACGGTGAAAATCAAAATTAATGAACAGGAATTCTTTTACATCAAAACTAATCCATTTAATATTTAAGAAACTACTATCTGTTGAAGAAAACAAAAGCAGGGATATTGGCTCTTCTCGAAAAATCATCATTATACGCCAGCATAATCAGCTAGGTGATTTGCTTGCTGGTGTATCGTTGTTCAGGGCGATAAAAGAGATCTATCCTCATTCGCACGTTACCCTAATGGTCAGTCCATTCAATTATCCGGGGATGGTAAAGAATAAATACATCGACAGGATAATAATTTTTTATAAAAATAAACTCTTAAATCCTTTTTATTTTTTCCCTTTTAGAAAAATCTTGAAAGAAAAATACGATCTTGCAATTGTTCCTGTTGTGGTTTCAATTTCCTTTACGAGTAATTTGTTAGCACGGTTAGCAGATGCAAGAATCAGGATTGGACCGGAATCACTTGATGGAAAAATAAACGAAAGTTCATATTTTTTTGATAGAAGAGTAAAATTAGACTGGAGGAACCATCCAGATTCAAATGTTTCTGAGAGAAGTCTGGATATAGTTCGGCCTTTTGGTATTAATACCGAAGATTATCGATCTGAGATTTCCTTCGATGATGGTGATCTTAATAAAGCTGACCAGTTTATAAGTGATAATAATTTGAGGAATAAAAGATTTTTAGCCGGCTTGCACGTTGGTGCAGGTAAAATTCAAAATCGGTGGTCATTTTTGAAGTATGCATCTTTAATTAAGAAAATGAATCAAAATCATTCAATAAATTTCTATTTAACAGGCAGCAAAGCTGATAGAGAAGAGATTGATTTTTTGAAGAATGAACTGGATTTTGATATAAAAATGTTTATAAATAAGCCGATTCCCGAAGTGGCAGCATTGATATCAAGGTCGGATATATTCATATCAAATGATACTGGCATCATGCATGTAGCAGGTACTACCAATACATCTCAGATTTCATTATTCGGGCCTACTAATCCGTTTAATTGGGCTCCTATTGGAGAAAATAAGTATTTTGTACGTAAGTCTGAGTTAATTGAGGATATCGCAGTTGACGATGTCTATCAGATTTGTAAAAGAATTTTAAAATAAGAAAACTGACTATGAAAGATTGTATTGCAGCTGTTGATATGGGGACTAACTCATTTCATCTTGTTATTGTACAGGTTAGAAAAAACGGTTCATTCAAAATTATAGACCGCGAAAGGGAAGTAATACGTCTCGGATCGCATAAGGGTGATGACCTTAGCATTATTTCGGAAGGTGAAAAAGAAAAAGCAATTGATGTATTATCCTCATTTAATAATATTGCAAAATTTTACGGTGCAGACCTTCGCGCAATAGCAACCAGTGCAGTGCGTGAAGCAAAAAATAAGGATGAGTTTATTACCAGTGTGTATGAAGCGACAGGGATTCCTGTTGAAGTAATTAAAGGTGTGAAAGAAGCTGAATTAATTTATCGTGGGGTTATTCACGCATTGAATGTTAAAAAGAAAAGAGTACTTTGTGTCGATATCGGCGGAGGAAGTACTGAATATTTACTGGGCGAAAGAGGAAACACTATATTTGTTGAAAGTGTTAAGATCGGTGCCGTTCGACTGAGCAAGAAATTTTTTCCAGATTATTATATCTCCCCTGAGAGTATTGAAGCCTGTGAGAATTACATAACCAACCAGATGTTTGAAAGAGAAGATCTCCACTCTCACCACCAGTACGATCTGGTTGCCGGAACATCGGGGACAATAAATGCCGCTGCAAGTATACTTTATTTCCGCAGGAACAATGAATTTACCGGATCGTTAAATGGATTTACTTTTAAAACTGAAGAGTTTAATAGTATGGCAGAAGAAGTTTTAAAATGTGAATCGCCTGTTGACAGACTATCGATAGAGGGAATGGAAATAAAAAGGGCTGATATCATACCCGCAGGATTACTGATCTTGAAAAAAACTTTTGAAATTTTTGATATTAAAGAAATGACTGTTTCTGAAAATGCTTTAAGAGAAGGTATTATTATTGAAACCATTGAACAACTTGACAGACAATTAGTGCTATCATCCTGATCAATTATAAGACCGAATCGATCAATCATTAAAATAGTTATTCCCGACCAACTTTAATTCTAATCCCTCCCTCACTATATTTGCATCTTAATTTTACGATGTATTATGGAAGAAATAAGAAATTTTTGCATAATTGCCCACATTGACCACGGCAAATCTACAATTGCCGACTGTCTGTTAGAACTTACAGGAACTGTTACGGCCAGACAAGCAAAATCGCAGGTACTGGATGATCTTGATCTTGAACGCGAACGCGGGATTACGATTAAATCCCATGCAATACAAATGAATTATACAACAGGCAACAATAAAAATTTTACGTTGAACCTAATTGATACTCCAGGGCATGTTGACTTCAGTTATGAAGTTTCACGGTCGCTCGCAGCGTGTGAGGGTGCACTTCTTGTAGTTGATGCAGCGCAGGGTGTGGAGGCGCAGACAATAAGCAATCTATGTCTCGCTTTTGAGGCTGGATTAGAAATTATACCCGTTATAAATAAAATTGATTTGCCGAGCGCTGAAGTTGACAGAGTTTCACACCAGATAATTGATTTAATTGGTTGTTCCGAAGATGAAATTCATAAAGTAAGTGCAAAAGAAAAGAAAGGATTCGATTCATTACTTGAAAGTATTGTGAACAGTATTCCGGCACCTTCAGGTGATCTTCACAAACCATTGCAGGCGTTAATCTTTGATTCAATTTTTGATCCTTACCGTGGTACAATTGCATATATAAAAGTCTTCAACGGAGTTTTAAAAACGAATGATAAGATTAAATTTTTTGCTGTTGATAGAATTGGAGAGGTAGAAGAGATTGGTGTGCTTGGAATGAAAAAAATAAAATGCAATGAGCTTTCAGCAGGCAATGTAGGTTATCTCATTCCTGGAATTAAAGATGTTAAGGATGTTAAAGTTGGGGACACAGTCACTCATTTTAAAAACGGAGCTGAAGAGGGAGTTCCCGGTTATAAGGAAGTTAAGCCGATGGTTTACAGCGGACTTTATCCTGCTAACTCGGAGGATTTTGAAAACCTTCGGGATGCGCTCGATAAGTTCCGTTTGAATGATTCAGCGTTGGTTTACCAGCCGGAAACATCTGCTGCGCTGGGATTTGGTTTTCGATGCGGATTTCTTGGTTTATTGCATATGGAAATTGTTCAGGAGCGGTTATTCCGTGAATATGACCAGTCGATAATTACAACACTACCAAACGTTAAGTATATT
>JASFSF010000059.1:0-9630 GCA_050114555.1 Ignavibacteria bacterium | reverse complement strand
TGAGAATAAATAATTTTCTTAAATGATTATACTCTTGCATGTTAATACTAAGCATAATTGAATCATCAGATAATCTTATTCTAACATTATTAATAAAATTAGTTAATGCTAAGGAATCTTTATGATTTAAATTAAACTCCAAAGTATTATCTTGTTTCCACAGTATTGGTCTCCGGTATTTTAAACTATTAAATGCGTCAGTATTAGTACAAACTACATCGTTCCGATGAGTTGTATCTTTGGTTGAAATATTCTCAATATTTTTGTCTAAAATTATAATTTCTTTTAAATATACATCATCTTTATTATTTGTAATGGACAATATTGCTTCTTTCTTCGACTTATTTTCTATTGGAATAAGTTTAACATCATAATCAGTTTTAATAACACTTTGCCAGAAGGGATAAGTTGTAATTAATCCTATTACTCCTATGATTAGGCCTGCCAAACCTATTTTATCAATCTTCATATTTGTTAATATAATTTATTACCATATTAAGAATTACTGTCTAAGGATAACTCACCTGTGCAAAAAGATTTTATTAATGTGCGATCATGGCTAACAAAAATTATTGCTGCTTGATTATACTTTTGATATTCTACTAAAGTGTTTACCATTATTTCCGTAGTAGCCGGATCTAATGAAGCAGTAAATTCATCTAATAAAAAAAGTTGAGGTTTTAATGCAACAATAGTAGAAATTGCTACGAGTTGTCTTTCACCACCAGATAAATTACCCACAAAAGTATTTAGTCTATTTTTGAGAGGTATGTTATATTTATCAAATATATTTCTGATTCGTTCAATTTTATTTTCAACTAATAATTTTTTAACATTCGATATTGAATTTTTTAGCAGTCCAAGCGAAATATGTTCTAAAACTGTCAGATTAGGTGCTGTATAATCACTTGTCGATTGTGCTAGATAAACATAATTTATATCCTCATTCATTTGAACTTCTCCAGCATCGGGTATCAATTCTTTTGCTATAATTCTCAAGAGTGTAGATTTTCCTGTTCCATTTCTACCAGTAATAGCAATTCTGTTTTTAAACTCCACATCGAATGAAATCCCCTTTAAAATTTTAATTTTCTTCCCAAGATTTTCGAATGATTTACTTATATTTTTAACTGAGAGTAACATTAAAAATATTCAGACCCTCTAAATGTTTTCTTTCCTGTTAATACCAGTAAAATTATTAGTAAAATTCCAGTAAATAATTTTATATCAACAGTGGACAATCCTACCATTAAAATAATTTGAACTACGAATGAATACGTTAATGTCCCTAGAATAATCGAATAAATTATTTCATTCACTGTAAGGAAGTCTCTTTTAGTTAAGAATCGAATTAATGATTCACCCAGTACAACTGCACATAGTGCAATTAATAGCATTCCAGTTCCCATGCCTAAATCTGTTGAACCTTTTCTCTGAGCTTCTATCGCTCCACCCAGTGATACTAAAGAACTGCTTATTGCTAGCCCAATAAATTTAAATTTTGTAGCATTACGTTTTATCAGCACTGAAGACTTTTCTCTTCCACCAATACACCGCAAAATTGTACCGGATTCACTTTTCAAATAATTGTTCAATAAAAATAAAATTAGCGATGCAATTACAATTATCATTAAAATACTAAATGGGTGTATCGAATAAGAGTAATCTTGAAAATACGTCTTGCTAAAATTTATATCTAGAGTATCAACGTAAGAAAAGATCGTTGTTTTACTTAATAGTCCAATAGTTGCTTGTCCCAGAATAATGCTGTTTAATGATATAAGAATTATTAGGACAAGCACACTGGATAGAATTTTTCCAATTCCAAGTTTACTGTTTAATAATAAAACAATTGATGCTGAAAGAATGCCAAATACAGTCGATATAATAACAGAAATCCAAGGATTTATATTGTATGTAATCAATTTTGCAAATAAAACTGCTCCTAAAGTAAATACACCATCAATTGTTAAATCCGGGAAATCGAGGATTCTTATAGCAATGAATGCACCTGTTACGACAAAAATCAATCCAACTGAATTGTATAACACCCCATCAACAAAGAATATTATCTCTGACATCTTATTCTACAAATTTCTTTACAGTAATATTCTCTGGTAATGTCATATTTAAATGTTCTAATGTCGTTTTGTTTATTGTAACATAACCTTTTTTTGCTATCAAGATTGGTATTTCACCTGGATTTTTTCCCTTCAAAACCTGATCAATGAGACTAGCAGATTCATATCCTAAATCAAACATACTAATACTATAAGTTGCTAATGCACCTTTTTCTACAGATCCCTCATCACCGGAATAAACTGGTTTTCCTGCTTCATTAGCAGCTTTTAATACACTAGTTAGATTCTCAACAATCAAATTATCAGTTCCCGTATATACTGCATCTACTCTAAGAAGTAACTGTCTAGTGGCAGAATAAACATCGCTTGGTGAGGAAATAGGTTGAGCTACAAGTTCAAATCCTTTTTCTTTCTGAAGTGTTTTCATCTTATTTAATGCAATTATTGATACATCGTCACCAGGTGAATATAGTAGTCCGAGTTTTTTTAATTCAGGCTGAATTTTTAAAAATAAATCTATTTGTTGTTCAAATGGCCATTGATCACTTGAACCAGTAATATTTTTACCTGGATGTTCATAATTAGTTACTATTCCAGTTCCAATTGGATCAGAAACTCCTACAAACACAATTGGAATTATCGATGTAGCTTTTACTGCAGAAATTGTTGATGGTGTCGTTATTGGAACAATGACATCAACATCCATTTTTACAAATGATTCAGCTATAGGTAATGTTAAATTGGGATCTCTATTAGCATTTCTAAAAATTATTTTTAAATTTTCCCCTTCTTTCCATCCTAAATCTGTTAGTCCTTTTCTCACGCCTTCTGCAACCGCGTTGAGAGAAGGATGGCTTGCAATTTGGGTTAAACCAATTACTTTTTGATTTTTGTTTTCACTATTACACCCACAGGAAATTAGAGCAAATAAAGTAATTATAAATATTTTTTTGAATAACATTAATTCCTCCACAAACTTATTATTCTAACAAATATTTTAAATATATGTTTAACTGTTATTGAATAGCAAATGTCAATCATAAAATGAATAGGTTAGTATAATTCAGCTTTTTCGATATTATCCATTTTCTTCAACAATTATCCTTATTTCTACGTTTTCAATTTAAATTTATGACTATTTTGTCCAGATTCAAAGTTCAAGTCAAAACATAATTGGACTTTTGGACACACTATTTCGCACTTTTCAGTTAAAGGATTTAATAAAACAATTACTTTTATACAATCCTTACAAGGTAAATTCTCATGTGTTGTACCGTATTTTTTAAATATTTTTTCGAGAAAAGTTTTTATATATATGTTAGGAAACTTACAAAGCATTACAGTATTTTTCACTACACATCTACAGTAGTGGGTATCTTTCACAATCAATTAATTTACCTTAATTTTGTATTAATGCAATGTTATTCAATCAAATACAGCTAAAATTATTACTATGGAATGGTTACCAGCCGTAATTGGTTTAGTCAGTGCGTTAATTGTCGCCGGCGTTTCATATGTAGGTATTAAAAAACAAATTAACGCCACCATCAAAACATCCACTGAACAATTAAAGACATCATTGGATATTGCTAAACTTAATTTACGTGGTCGGATTATTTGGGAACAGCATCAAAAGTGGCTATATGAGCTAAGCACGGATATTGGTGAATTATTATCGAAGCTCCAACTAATTCAGGACATTATCAGGACAGTATCAGAGAACAAAGATGATCAGAACATCGAAGTTCAGAAAATTCTTTCTGGTCAGATAATGAAGTATATGGAATTGACAGAAAAAGTTCATTTTCTAACAGATAAAATTGCATTACAGTTGGATTCTGAAAAGGGTCACCATAAAAATTTTGAAGAGATTTTATTCGACCTAACTAGTGAGGCTGTTACTGTTGATTTCAACAAATTAGATTTGAAAAAGGTAAAGGAATTGAATACGAAATGTTATATGATTGCTAAAAATTTCATTCACAAAGAAAGAAATGAACTGAGAAAGGAATTTTGAATTTTATCGTATATCTTACACTCAACCTACTCAATCCACTCAAACTCTTTATTTTTACTCCATTCACTCAACATCCCCAATTCAAACCTTAATCAAACTAAGTAACAACTTCAACCATCCTAACTCCTTAAACTACAACAACTTCAACCACTTTGACTACTTTGCTACCCTGTCTTAGTAAATAAAGCTTCATTATCATCTTTTTTTTCTTCAGGCAACGCATAATACCCATACTTGGGACTAATCAACAATCCATCTCTGACTAATTTCTTCAGCAATTTGCTCACATTGCTTTTCTCCTTGCCTACCAGTTCTGCTATTTCACCGGTTCTCATTTCCCTGTTATAAGACTTTATCAGTTCCAGAATTTCTTCCCTTTCCGCGGTAATATTCATTTCACTATTCTTTTCAACCACATTCCAGCAGCAAATTGTTTTATCAAACTTTACAGTATATTCACTTTCCTCGACATCCCTGCCGGTTATATAAAGTTTACACTCATTATTCTTTTTCTTTAACACCATCATTGAATCCATAGCACCGGTTAGTCCAGTAGTCCCCGAAATCTCATCGAATACATTTTCCTCGCTACCTTTCTTGGTATGATGAATTACGAGTACACAAATCCGATTCTTCATTGTAAACTCCTGTAGCTTGGACCCGAGTTCATAATCTGCCTGATAAATATTATTATCCATTCTTTTCTTATCAGCTTTTGCTCTGCCTAGTGTATCTATAATTACAAGTTTTATATCAGGATTGTCATCAATAAGATTCTGCAACTCATCAATGCCGTTTTCATTCAGCTTTGGGAAATTATGACTCTCCTCTAGATATATTAGATTTTCAGGTGCTTCATAATTAGGTTCAATACCAAGAATATTATGCATTCTATCTTTTATCCTTCTTAGGTTATCCTCAAGAGCTATGTAAACAACCGAACTTTTATTCGTTTCAAAATATCCAAGTGCCTTGTTGCCCTCCGCTATCGATAATGCAATTCCCAGTGCCATCCAGCTCTTCCCAATCTTCGGTGCACCCGCAAGCACTCCTAATCCTTCCGGAAGTAAATCTTTAACCACCCAATGCATCTCAGGTACCTTCAGCTTTTGTATCTCTCTTGCTGTAATC
The DNA here is from genome assembly GCA_050114555.1 of Ignavibacteria bacterium. Classification (GTDB taxonomy): domain Bacteria; phylum Bacteroidota; class Ignavibacteria; order Ignavibacteriales; family Ignavibacteriaceae; genus BMS3ABIN03. The sequence goes on along the minus strand of JASFSF010000059.1, from coordinate 4,401 downwards.
AGCTTTAACTTCGATTTCAATATTCTTTGAGCCTGAATAGATTTTATGTCAATATATTCGTCTGAAAATAAATTACTATTGTCATTATTTGTATAGTGCTCTGTAAGATCCTTGTACTTTTGTAAGAATAAACCTATTGTATCCTTACCTATCTTATTTGTTATCTCCTGCATTCCTGTTCTGCCAGGCTCATCATTATCAAAACACATATAAAGATTAAATCTCCTCAGTAATTCACTCTTTTCAACTGGGTAATTGTGTACACCCGGTGCACCAACGGCAGTCATTCCTTTTTGCTCAGCCATTATTGTATCGAATTCTCCCTCGCACAATAAAAGTTCTGCACTATCTTTCAGATTTCTTAATATGTTAGTATTAAAAATACGTTTTGCAGAATGTCCCCATAATCCTATATACTTTCTGGCGCTGTCGTTCATATATCCCGGTAATATTCTTCCCCTCAGATAAACAATCTTATCATCATCAAGGTATGGTATAATCAATCTATGCTTAGTAAAAACAAATGCCCCTTTTTCATTAAATAATCCCGCTTCTTTCAGTTCTTCTAAATTGAAGATATTAAACAGATGATCTATCGTCCCATTAATATCATTAATTGAGAACAATCGAAATCTTTTAATAATATCTTCTGTTAATCCTCTTTCCGATCCGCAGAGATATTCCAGTGATTTGTCATCTACACCATTGCAATACTGTTCTAAAGAATGATAGATCTCGATACACTTATTAAAGTCACAGACTTCAAGTTTTATTTTATCTCCCATATTTTTTCCATTATTCAATTTCTTACTATTTCCGTTATCAATTTTTAATTTCTCAGCTAGAATTCTAATTGCATCTCCATTATCTAATTGCTTATAGTCAGCAAAAAAGTTAATCACATCTCCTCCTTTGCCTGATGAAAAATCATAAAAAGAATTAGTATCCGGATATAACTTTAACGATGGGTGACTCTCCTCCTTATATATCGATTTTATAAAACCATATCTGTCAGGCATCAATCCCAATTGTGTTACTAATTCAGTTATGTTTATTCGATCTTTTATTTCTTTAACCAAACTCATTTTTTAACTTTTTACCTCTTGTCTATTCACAGTTTCGCAACCGCCTCCTTCAAACTCTCAATATCAGGATGTGTATAAATCATCGTAGTTTGAATATTCGCGTGCCCAAGTATTTTTTGAACTGAAGGAAGGGGAGCGCCATTCATAATCATTCTCGTAGCAGCGCCGTGTCTAAGGCAGTGAAAATGAATTTCTTCATCTATTCCGGCTCCCCTGCAGGCCCGTTTGAATCTCCGGCTGAAATAATCTCCTGTATAGGGATAACAATTACTTTTACAAAACACATATCTTTCCTTACTTCTTATTTCTAGCTTCTTGCCTCTTACTAACAATATCTCCTTCACCTTCGGATGTATCGGTACTACTCTCTGTTTACGTCCTTTAGTTTCAAAATCTTTATTACCGATTATTATTAGATCATCCTTCAGCTTCACATCCTGCCACGTTAGTGTCACAATTTCACCAAGCCTGCAGCCCGTATAAAAAGCAAAAACCACTGCATCTCTAACGTCTTCAGAATCAATATTTGTTACAATTTCTTCAAGTTGTTGCTCAGTTACATAAACAGGATTTTGCAATTGTCTTTTCTTTAATTTCACCTTATCAAAAGGATTCTCCTGCAGGTAGTTCCATTGTATCCCTTTATTCCACATTGCTCTGAGTGTTCGATAATAATTATAGATTCCTTTAGGGGCATTTTGCTTTAACGATTCCAGGAAATCTTCAGCCTCTTTCAGTTTAATTGTATCGATCATTCTTTTAGGTGAGAAATAACTAAGTAGTTTCTTGCATATCAGTTCGGCACCTTCATAAGTTTTCGGTGCTCTGTTTCTTTTGACAAATACCATGTATTCATCACAAAACCTCTGCAGTGTCATTTCCTCCTTTCTTCCCTTAAACTTTGAAAAGAGTTTTTCAGCAAGCATATCATAATCAAAATCATTGCTTCTCATTTGAAAACCTTTTTAACCTATCGATCTCAGGTAAACCTGCCCGCCACCTACGGTTTCTGTTTCTTCCCCGCACCTTAAAAGAAATTCGTAAAAAAATTAAATGTAGCGGAACGTTAAACAGAAAAATCTGTTTGAGGCGTCCGAAGGACGACGAGTTATTTTTCTGTAGTGGAGCGGAGTTTAATTTTAGAATTTCTTTTTCAGTGCATATTTCTTTTGTTACTTTTCTTGTGTCAAGAAAAGTAAAAGAGAATCTTTCTTTCAAGACAAAAGAATAATTAATCATAATCCTCTAACAACCCTTCCACATCCCTAATCAAATCAAACAACTCATCAATCTTTAATTCTATTTGTCCCAGCTTCGCCATTATTGCATAGTCCGGTTGAGTTATCTCCAGCGTTTCAACTTTTTTGAGAAGTGTTCTAAGATTCACTTCCAATGCCTTTAATTTCTCTTTCATTTTTTCTCCTTAAAAAAAATAAAGGCTCAACCCTACTTAGCATCGACCAGGAAATGCTTTTCAAATTGAGCCCTAATTACTTTTCCTGGTCTTTACACCAATAGAAAAGTTTTCACAAACTCCTTAAACTTTTTTCAAAAAAATTATGTTTTTAATTAAAAATGGTTGGATTTCACAGACGGGGATAACTAAACTCCTACAAAACTCCTAAAAACTCCCCCTGTTTCTTTTGGGCAAATCATCAATTCCTCTTTCTCTTTGCCCGGTTTCTTTCATAAGCAGGTCTGCATATTTGTTGTGTGCAAATTGTTTTACTTCTATCCAAAAATCTCTTCTTCCCTGTTTTTTTGCTTGATTAATCGAATGCTCCGTTTCATCCATCAATATGTGCCAGAAAGATGATTTCTTAAGAAGCTTGTACCATGTAGTTTTCGGAATTTCTGTAATATCGAACAATTGCTCTAAGGTTGGTTCCACAATATTAATTTCATTACAGGTTTTTATGTATAGTTTTACTTGTTCCTCAATCGCAGGTTTTCCTTTTTTCTTTGATGCTTCGTTTTCCTCATCGCTTATACTTTTAACCTGTGCATTTTTTATGTTCTGATATGCTTTCGTCCCCACAATAATACTAAAGAATGTACCTGTTTCTTCAGTTGAAAACGGTTTATTATAAATGTTGTTTAATCTCTCTATTGCATATTCAACTTGTCGGGCATGTTTCTGACAAAGATTATATACATTCTCATATTTTTCACCATCGCTATTTCCTTCACTATACTCTATAACATCAATAATCTCATCAGCTCTTTTTATGTAAAAATAATTTAAATCAGTATTTGCAAACTCATCCACCAGTCTTAAGTAATCAATGACAGCTCTTCTTATTTCCTCTTTTTTTATCTTGCCTTTATAGAATTTATAATAATAAACCCCCTCATCGCTTTCTTCAGTTTCAGTAGCGTACATTGCAAATATTCTGTCTATACATTGAGAGCACCACCCGCAATGCGTAAAATCAGGCGCGTGATTTCTGGTACGGCTGCAAGTGACAGCACTGTTAATTAAATCCGTTCTCTCATATTTCTTAATTATCTCAACTATATCAGTTTTTGTATTAAAGAAATAAGGGTGCTCTATCTTAAATGGTTCTTCCGCAATTTCCGTAAATAATTTTTCAAGCAGTTTGATCGTTTTTGGATGAGTTGTCCTACTGGCTCTTCCAAGCATCAAATCTTGAGTCTTGGCAAAATTTATTGTTGTAATTCCATTTTCATAAACATAGATATTGTTTTGATTATACGTATTTGCAATTGCAAAGGCTGTAGCTGTATATAATAACGATCTTGTTCTTTGTGTTTCATCAACTGACTTTATTTTTTTCAAACTACAGTGAAATTTATAATGTTTGCATCTGCCCGGGTATCTGCTTTCAATACCCTTGTACATTTGATTCTGTGTTTTCTTTACAGCAGGATTGCCGGACTGATGACTTACCAGGCATATTTCATCTTCTGTTGTATTTATTTTTTCTATTACTCCGGCTAATGAATCAAGTCCTCCTGAAAATAGAATAACACTTAAATTCTTTTTTGCGTCCAATGCAAAATTTTCATTATCAAAAATATTGGCAGGTGTATCGGTTTCAATTTTATGAAAAGTAAATTCATAACTATAATCCCCGGTCATAAAACATAGTGCTTCTGAAAGAACTTTCTTTACATCCGGTAGGTTCCAAAAATCTAAGTCTCTCACTTTAAAATGAAAATGAAAGCATCTGCTCCAGCTATGATATTCTACTGCGTCTTTCGCACCTCTTGAAGTTTTCCTGTCTGCAGCAAAAATATACCCCGCAATTTCAAGCAGGTCTTTTATTCTTTCCTTCCTGAACTTAAAAACGTT
>JASFSF010000058.1:0-9899 GCA_050114555.1 Ignavibacteria bacterium | reverse complement strand
GCATTATTTAAATAATTATTAGAAAATGCTTGTAGTATTTACATGTTACTAAGGTCTGCCTCTGGATTTAAGCATTGGATCTTGGCTGCCATAAATTTAAGGGAATCAGCTTTTGTTGATTCCCATTTTCTATAGTTAACATTCCACAAGTTTTTAATATCAATTACGTGTAGAAGCTTTTTCATTTTTAACTCGCAATTATTCCTGCGTATTCAATTACACCTCAACTGTTGTTTTGCATTTTTTATTAGAAATTATAATTGCAATTTTGCATAAGTAATACATAATCAGGGAGATTTAGTCTGCACTACTTTCATTACTTTAATAATTTTGTATTTTTCATATAAATAAATTGGGAGAGTGAAATGAGAAAGTGCTTAATATCCATTGCAGTAATATTATTGTTTTTGATATTAGTCTCTTGTGCATCCTCGAGCGATAACCAATCGTTTCCTTATGGTTACTGTCAAATTAGAGGTTGGGGTGGCAGCAACGAACTTGTATTTCAGGGAACATTATACATTGATCAATCCGATTCAATTACATTCGATGGTAATTGGAATATATGGAGAACTCGTGATTACAAATCTGGCGGCTTTCAGTTTGGCAGCGGTTATTTAACTGGGTATATAGAAAATAACAAGATGTATGTTAATTTATCACCTGATATTCCGAATCTTGACTTTGAATTGAATGGTATAGTTTATAACAATGAGATAAGAGGTGATTGGATTTGGGAGGATCGGGCTAGAGTTGGAATGAGCGGTACTTTTATTTTAAATAAGAATTAGGGGAATTTTTAAAATAATATAAACATACAGATAATCTCTACGTAAATATTTTACATTAGTAGTCTTGACTTTTTGCTGGTCTTTTTTTGCAGTTTCAATTCTGTTCTTATCTGCAGGAGTAATCTCGGCCTTTGTGTTAATGGATTTTCGTTTATGGTTATCATCCGGCTCCAGGTTATCATAATATCTGAGCCAGTATAAGGAGAGTTTTTTTGAGTGTAGATTCCTTTCATTTTGATTCGGAAATTAATCTTCTTTCAGACTGAATAATGCGGCTAGTTATATTTGTTAACTCAACAACTTCAAGACCAATTTTTTTAGTTCGCTCTTCAGATGGTGGTTCTTCATTAGTAAGTTTTAAAATTTTCTCAAGTTGTTTATATAGTTCCCAATGAATGTCATTTTCTGGATTCAACAGAAGGCAGATTTGTATTCTAAGACGACTTTCCTGATGTGATAAATTAAAAGTGTTTCGTTTTTCAGCTAAAACTTCTTCCTCAAGAATATAACCCTTTGGATTAAAGTATAGATTCAATGCGTCATCGTGGCGATAGAGAGTTGCTACATATTCAGAAATACTGGATATTATTTGGTGAATCCATTCTGTTCTAAGTGATCTTGAGGTTTCTGCTTTAATTTGCTTACGATTAATCAGTAGTTGGATCATTGGTCCAAAAAAAACAGCTAATGCAGCAACAATTAAAGCGAGCTGTTCGGTTGTCATTTCCCATCTACTCCCGTTTAATTAAACTTAATTTTCTATGTGATATCCGGCTGGCGATTTCGTGTTTGATTTTATCCAGCTCCGGTTTCAGATCTTCCGGCATAAAGATCCTCATCACCGATCGAGATACCTTTGCTATCCTTCGCGCAATCATACAGGTACTGCATCTTATCCTTGAGTTCGTAGAGTTCATCGAGGATTTTGTTTTTCATATTCCTCTTTTCTGAATGATTTATACCAGGATTTAATAACCAATACTTGGTTGAGATCGTAAAATCCCTCCCGATGTTCTAACATTCCATTTGGGGTGGCTCGATAAAGAGAATCAAAATCAAACCAATCGTTTAATTTTTTATACGACGAATAATTTTTTCCCATTTCCCGCAACTGGGCGGTTCCTACGGAATCGTAAACTGATAGATTTATGAAAATTTCATAATGCTCTTTTTCGCTGTTATACCTCAACTCACCGTGCAACTGAGCGAAAGTATTAACAGAATAAAAAACCAGGAATAGTGTGAATAGTATTTTCATTTTGATTGGTTATTTAATTTTATCGCTTTATTTAAACGATTTTGGAATTTTTCAAGTTTTGGAATTCTATCCATTCTTTTATTTGAAGCTACATTTTTAAAAACCCAAATTGCTTTATTTAGAACACGAATTTCATCATTAATTTGTCCCCGTTTTCTATAAATAACTGCTAATCGATCATATGGATGATTTCCATCAAAATTACTTGCAATAATATTTTCATATAACTCAATTGCTTTATCAACTTTTCCCTCTTTTTCAAATTCGATGGCTGAAAAAATATTAACCATGCTGCACTAAATCGTTATTCTGATATCGTTTACTTAACCTCAGTAATGAGATAATTTGAGTTGAACTATTTGAAATGACAAACATTCTTCTCCCTTAGAAGATTAGTATCAATATATAAATTAATAGTGAAAAGAGAAATATTCCTATTATCTTTTATCAATAAGTAGTGAGAAATTAATGGCAGATTCCTTGTAATCATCAACTTTCATCAACCAAAAAGATAACCGGATTTGGAGGCGATCATGGTTGATCGCCATCTTTTCTTCCCTAAATCTGTTTATGTCTATTATAAATGGTTTTGTTATTTTTCTGTACACGGAAATTCCAATAAATCAAAGACTAATTTGCTAATAATCACTGATAAATTTTTCACAAGTAATCCGGAAGAGAGTTCTGAAAGACAGCTTGAATTTTATCGCAGGCAAATATGAAGTTCAGAAATGATAGAAGAATAGTTTTAACGCTCGATGCAGGCGGGACAAATTTTGTGTTTTCTGCAATCACGGGTAATACAATCATAGGCGAATCCTATCGTCTGCCTTCATATGGAGATAGTCTTGAAAAATCGCTGGATTCTATTATAAAGGGATTTCATAAAATAAAAGAGGATCTTCAAGATGAACCAGTTGCAATAAGTTTTGCCTTCCCCGGCCCGGCTGATTATCCAAACGGAATTATTGGCGATCTGGTAAATTTACCGGCCTATAAAGGCGGAGTAGCTCTGGGTCCAATGCTTAGTAATGAGTTCAATTTACCGGTTTATATTAATAATGATGGGGATTTGTTTACACTTGGAGAAGCAATCGAAGGATTTCTTCCAACCATTAATGAGAAATTGAAAAGCGCAGGTAGTAAGAGACAATTTAAAAACCTGTTAGGTGTTACACTGGGAACTGGATTCGGTGCCGGAATAGTTATAAACGGAAATCTTTTAATTGGAGATAATTCAGCAGCTGCAGAAATTCACATGCTTCGCAATAAATTACATCCTGAACAAAATGTTGAAGAAAGTGTAAGTATAAGAGCAATACAAAAATATTATTGCGAGAGTTCGGGTATTAGTATGAAGGACGCTCCGTCTCCAAAAGAAATTTATGAAATTGGTCTTGGGAATATTAAAGGAAACATCAAGGCAGCAATCTCATCATATAAAAAAATGGCTGAGGTGCTTGGTGATGCCATTGCAAATGCTGTTACACTGATTGATGGGCTGGTTGTTATTGGCGGTGGAATATCGGCAGCATCCGATCTTTTTCTTAATCCGATTGTTGATGAACTCAATTCCAAATTTAATTCATCATCTGGTGAACCTGTGAACAGACTTGAGTTCAAAATGTTTAATCTGGAGGAAAAGAAGGAACATGATGATTTTCTTAAAGATGAGATGATTAAAATTGTTATTCCCGGCACAAGTAAGGAGATTAATTATAATCCCGTTAAGAAAAGTGGAATCGGTTTATCAAAAATTGGAACCAGTAATGCCATATCGATAGGAGCTTATGCATTTGCATTGTCTCAAATTGATGGTGATAAAATCGATTAAGTTAAGTTACATGAGTTAGGCCTGTTTCATTTTTCATTCCTAAAATTGAACTCATCGATAGATTTTAGTATGAATTTTATTTTTGAATGGTTATTTTAAAACATCGTTCAAAACTTATTGTGAATGAATGTTTTCGGTTTTTAGAACAATAATCCTCTCTTTTTATTCCAGAACAAATCAATACGATCAATATCCAATAACAAACAAATAAAAATAACAATGGGATCAAATAACAACACTCAGGGAATTAATTTAGAAGGTAAATCGGCCATCGTAACCGGTGGTAGCTTGGGCATCGGTGCTGCAATTGCGTTAAAATTAGCTGAATTCGGTGCTAATGTGGCAATCAATTATCGTAAACATAAAGATGAAGCCGAACAAATTGTAAAACAGATAGATGATATGGGGAGTAAAGGTTTAGTCGTACAAGCAGACATCTCAAATTTTAGTGATGCCGGTAAAATGGTTGAAGAAACTGTCAAAGATTTTGGTGGAATTGATATTCTTGTGAATAATGCTGGAATAAACTGGGATGGTGTAATCTGGAAGATGACTGAGGAGCAGTGGGACAGTGTTTTGAACATTAACCTAAAAGGATATTTTAATTATGTACGTGCAGTTGCCCCGATTTTCAGAGAACAAAAGTCCGGAAAGATTGTTAACGTTACATCAATTAATGGCATTCGCGGAAAGTTCGGTCAGTCAAACTACTCAGCATCAAAGGCTGGAATTATCGGGTTAACAAAAACAGTAGCTAAGGAATTAGGAAAGTACAGTATAAATGTAAATGCTGTTGCACCTGGTTTAATCGAAACTGATATGATGAAGCAGGCAACGGATGAAGTTCGAAAAATGGCAATTGAAGAAATTGTATTAAAAAGAATAGGTATGCCTGAAGAAGTTGCAAACGTAGTTGCATTTTTATGCAGTGAAATGGCCCGTCACATAACCGGTGAAGTGATTAAAGTTGATGGCGGACAGTATATTTAATAATTAAAAATTTATAATTAGATAGATTTTAAATTTCTTCCAAACTAAAGGGTAACTTTTATGAAATTAAACGAAGTTGTAGCTATATCTGCTGTAAGAACTGCAATGGGAAAATTTGGTGGAACAATAAAAGATATTCCTGCTTATGATTTAGGTGCAGTTGCAATTAAAGGAGCAGTTGATCGAGCATCCATTACCGGAGAACAGGTTGATGATGTTATACTCGGGAGTTGCAGACAGGCAGGTAACGGTCCTAATCCGGCACGAACTGCCTCAGTCAAAGGCAGCATTCCTGAATCTGTTCCCGTAGTTACTTTAAATATGGCATGTCCTTCCGGAATGAGAGCTCTGGCACTGGCATCACAATCGATTAGATTGGGAGAAGCTGAAACTGTTGTTATAGGAGGATTCGATAGCATGAGTACAATTCCATACTTGCTCAAAGGTGCAAGATGGGATGGATTTAAAATGGGAAACAGAACAATCGAAGATGGGTGGAGTGACAGTATTGATCCATTGATTGGTCAGGGCATGGGTGATACTGCTGAAAATCTTTTTGATAAATATAAAATACCTAGAGAAGAGCAGGATGAGTTTGCGATTCAAAGTCATTTAAAAGCTTCTGTAGCACAAAAAAACGGCTGGTTTGACGAAGAGATTGTTCCCATTGAAATACCAGCAACCAAGAGAACACCCGCAATAACTTTTGATAAAGATGAAACAATAAGACACGAGATTGATAAAGAAAAAATGGCCAAGATAAAACCAGCATTCAGAAAAGATGGAACAGTTACAGCTGGTAATGCTTGTGGATTAAGTGATGGTGCCACTGCTATTGTAGTTACACATAGAAAGAAAGCTGAAGAGTTGGGAGCTAAACCTCTTTTCTCAATTGTTTCATACAGCCAGGTTGCTGTTGGTCCATCAACAATGGGAGAAGGTCCGGCATTATCAATACCTGCTGCATTAAAAAATGCAGGAATGACTTTGAATGATATGGATCTGATAGAAGTAAATGAAGCTTTTGCAATCCAGGTACTTGCTAATGAAAGAGTACTTAAATGGGATAGAGAAAAACTCAATGTCCATGGCGGTGCAATCGCATTAGGTCATCCAACCGGAATAAGTGGTGCAAGAATTATCGTTACACTTTATCACGCAATGAAAAGATTGGATAAAGAATTTGGAATTGCCGGAATTTGCGGAGGCGGCGGTGTCACGATGGCTACAGTTATTAAAAGGGAAACCTGATTAATATATATTTACTTAAACGTAGTCGTAGTACATTCTATAAATAGCTTTTTCCATTTTTAAGTACAAAAGTGTTTTATAAATAATTACTATTAGTTAATTTGCAAGTAACATAAGTCTGTCATTTTACGAAATCAGAGGAGTTTTATAATGGTAGATCAATTCAGAGAGTGGGAAAGAAACAGACACGCCTATGCAAAATCCTGGAAAGAAAAAACCGGTGGTAAAGTTGTTGGATATTTCTGCACTTATGTTCCTGAAGAAATCCTTTACGCTGCAAACATACTTCCTGTTAGAATCTTAGGAAGCCACGAACCACAGGATGTTACCGAAGCACACATCTTCGGAATGTTTTGCCCCTTCTGCAGAGACTGCCTTGCACAGGGTTTGAAAGGTAAATACGATTACCTTGATGGAATTATGATCGCTCAATCTTGTTTACATATTCGGCAAGCTTATACAAGCTGGGTAAAACATATACCGATCGACTATTCGTATTATCTTCCCATGCCCAACAATGTTCAAAGCCCGAGTGCTGTTCCATATTTAGCAGGAGAGCTAAAAGCATTCAAATCTTCTATTGAAAAATGGATTGGTAAAGAAATTACGGATGATAATCTTCGTGATGGAATCAGCATTATGAATGAGAGCCGGAAATTGATGCATCAACTATATGAATACAAGAAGAAAGAAATTCCACCTATCTCGGGTGAAGAAACAATGGAAGTTGCGATTGCACAGCAGTTGGTTGATAAAAAGGATCATATTGAACAATTAAAAAAATTGTTAGAACAGATTGAAATAACTTCGAACGGAAAAAATCCCGGAACAAGACTAATGCTTCTCGGCAGTGAAAATGATGACATACCTTTTGTTCAAATGGTAGAATCAGTTAAGGGTTCTATCGTGGTTGAAGACCATTGTATCGGAACCCGATACTTCTGGAACAATGTTGAAGATATTGATAGCGATCCACTTTATGCAATTGCTAAAAGGTATGTTGAGCGACCTGCTTGTCCAAGCAAAGATTGGATGGATAGATCGCGCATTGAACACATTGTTAAACTTGCGAAAGACTATAATGTGAAGGGAGCAATTGTTATTCAACAAAAATTTTGTGATCCGCACGAATTGGATATCCCGGCAATTATTAAGGAATTAAATAATATCGATGTTAAAACTCTCTTCCTTGAGTTTGACGTCACAGTTCCTGTCGGACAATTTAAAATTCGTGTTGAAGCATTTTTAGAAATGCTTGAAGAAGAAGATCTATTCGTTTAAAAACCGGAATACAAAATGAAAATACCAACCTATAAAACGGAACAATTGAAATGCTGGAACAAAGCAAAAGAAATAAGGAATAATTTTTATAAGAATTATGCAAATGCTCATAACAACGGGGGCTTGCGCTGGGCAGGCGGTGCGTGGAGTTTTGGTGCAATACCTGCCGGACTCGGTGATGATATTTATCCTTTAACCGGTGAACCTTATGGAGCCAGTATTGCTTTTGATAAAGATTTCTCACTGCGATGTTTGGAAGCTGTCGAGAAAAAAGGATATGCAAGAGATTTATGCTCTTATATGAGAAATTACTGGGGTTCAGTTATTCTTGATGAATATGCCTTCGGTGGTAAATTCCCTAAACCCGATTTTATGTGGCAGGATCATATCTGCTGCAGCCACGCTAAGTGGTACCAGGTAGCTTCAGAGTTGGAAGGAGGAATTCCGACATTCTGTATAGATGTTGCGATTGGACCTTATTCAGAAGTAACGGATAACAGGATTGAATATATTGTTAATCAAATGAATGAAGGAATCGAGTGGCTTGAGAAGACAACCAGAAGAAAGTATGATGATGAAAAATTAATTGAAGCAATTAATAATGAATGCCGGACGACATCAGTTTGGGCAGAGATTTGTGAACTGAATAAAACTGTTCCTGCACCGCTGGATGAGAAATCAATGTTTTCACTCTATGTTCTTGGAACATTGGAAAAACATTCCAAAGAGGTTGCGGATTTTTATGAGGAACTCCGTGATGAAGTAAAATACCGTGTCGATAATCAGATTGCTGCTGTAAAACACGAGAGATGCCGATTAATGTCCGACACTCAGCCGCCGTGGGGATTTTTAAAAGTGTTCCGTTACCTTGAACAATTTGGTGCTGTTTCAGTTGGATCATTATACACGTTTGGATTGATTGGAGTTTGGGAGGTAAAAGAGGATGGTTCGTGGGGTCCAAGAACTACACCGCAGCAGAAGGGAATCAAAATTGAAAACAGGGATCAGGCATTAAGAATTCTTACTGACTGGAACCTTAGCAAACCTGAGTGGCAGCATTTCTATTCTCCACATATTAAAAGCGATATGATGGCTCGTATTGCCAGGGAATGGAAATTAAACGGAATTATGCTTCATTATAATCGTGGGTGTGAAGGCCTTTCTGTTGGAATTGCTGAAAACCGTCTTGCTCTTATCGAAGAGGGATTCCCGGTTATGACTTTCGAAGGCAATATGGGTGACGAAAGGGAATTTGATGAAGCACAAACCGGTAAACGAATTGATTCCTTTATGGAAACCCTTGGATTAGAAATGATCGAGGAGTAAACGAAAATTAGAAATTAATTAGAGGTAAAAATGATACAAGTTGGTATTGATGTAGGTGCAAAATTCATTAAAGCTGTTGTAGTAAAGGATGGAAATGTTGTTGCAAAGGAACAAGTGCCAACCGGATTTGAGAGTAAGGAAAATGCTGAGAAACTATATGATAGTGTAATCAAAAGTGCAGGTATTTCTAAAGATGATGTTGATTCCGTTACATCCACAGGAAGTGGTAGGAAAGTTATTGATTTTGCAACTAAAAGTGTAACCGATGTAACTGCATCTTCAAGGGGAGCAATAAGTTTACATCCAAATGTAAAAACGGTAATAGATGTTGGTGCTGAAGAAGGAAGGAGCATTCGATGCAATGAAGAGGGTAAAATTGTTGACTTTGCTATTAATGAGAAGTGTGCCGCTGGTGCTGGCTCGTTTACCGAAGCAATGGCACGGGCACTTGAAATACCACTTGAAGAGTTTGGTGATCTTTCGCTAAAATCTAATAAAGAAATACCGATGAATGCTCAATGTGCAGTATTTGCAGAATCGGAAGTAGTATCTCTTTTACATGCGAAAACTCCAAAAGAAGATATCGCAAAAGCAATTAATGATGCAGTAGCTTCCAGGATAACTTCGATGGTAAGAAAGGTTGGATTCGAAAAAGAAATAACATTGGTAGGTGGTGTAGCTTTTAATGTTGGATTCATTAAGTCACTTGAGACTGATCTGCAGGAAAAAATAATTGTCCCTGAGAATCCTGAGTATGTTGGAGCCTATGGAGCTGCATTAATTACTAATTAATCCGAATAAACTAAAGGGATTTTAAAATGGCAAAAGAATTCTGGAGATGGAAAGAATATAATTGGAAGAGTGATCAGATAGATTGGAAATCAGGAACAACAATAAGTGCTGGTGTAGATGTAGGTTCAGTCAGTTCACAAGCAGTAATTCTTGTTGATGGCGAGCTCTATGCGTATTCGAATATGAGAACAGGTTCTGATAGCCCGATGAGTGCTCAAAATGCTATGAGCTGGGCTCTTGAAGACACAGGTATGCAGCTTGATAATATTCACTACACAGTTGGAACCGGGTATGGCAGAGTTAATGTTCCATTTGCAAATAAGACTATTACTGAAATTGCATGTCATGCCAGGGGTGCAAATTTTATGTATGGAAA
>JASFSF010000057.1:0-9955 GCA_050114555.1 Ignavibacteria bacterium | reverse complement strand
ATTTTAAAAGTTTAGAGTATTACTACACTGACCTGTTCGTAAATGAAAGAAGTGAATTAAATACACGTGCAAAAAAAATATTTAATGTTTCACTTTTGTTATCAGATGATAAACTTCCACCGAAAAATGATTTCCTATTACCATTTGATAGTGAAGATGAAAAAATCTCATCGCTTTACGATTGGAAACAAAATCCACCTTACAAAAGTGCGGTACTAGCAGGAATATTATCTGCATTAATCCCGGGAAGCGGTAAAATATATGCCGGGCAAATTGGAGATGGGATTGTCGGATTCTTAACATCTGCACTGTTTTCTTTTATTGCATATGATAATTTTAAAGCGGGGCATGATACACGCGGCTGGATCTGGGCAGGTGTTGCCGGTCTGTTCTACGCGGGGAATGTTTATGGCTCGATAGCTGCAGCACAAATTCACAACGCACGCATTACTTTTGAGTTTAATGAAAACCTTAATGTTTATCTGAATGACAAAAATTTTTTTATTCCGGAATATGAATTTTGTAGATGATTTGAAATATGTTTTTCTTATTCTGTTTCTGTTTAGCTCATTAATATGTGCACAGAATCCATACGAGGAACAATTTAATTTCGCAAAGCAATTATATGAAAATGAAGATTATTATAATGCCGTTACCGAATTGAAACGATTATTGTTTTTCGATAAAGGTAGTCATTATACATTTGATGTAAATTATCTCATCGGAAGATGTTATAAACAGGGGGCGAAATTTTCTGATGCCATAAGGCATTTCACACTTGCTGAAATTCATTCCCGCAATGAATCGGAGATTTTCAACTCACGTGTTGAAATTGTCCGACTTAACATTCTGAGAAGAACCACTAGGAGAGCACATAGTATGCTTGATGCTCTCGATAATGATGAAAGGTATATCGACAGGAAAAGTGAAATAAAATATTGGCGTGCGTGGACATATATATTTGAAGATGAGTGGGAAAAAGCTTCAATAGTTTTTTCAAATGTGGATTCACTAAGAGAACTTACGAATCTAACCCGGCAAGTTGCTGATGATCAGTATTCCGTTTCGCTATCTAAAACTCTTTCTTATTTTATTCCCGGTGCAGGTCAAATTTACACCGGTGAATATCTTAGTGGAATTCTTTCACTCGGATGGAATCTGCTGTTTGGTTATCTTACAATTAATTCTTTTATAGAAGAGAGAATATTTGATGGAATAGTGATCTCAAATTTTCTGTGGCTGAGGTTTTACCGGGGCAGTATTCATAACGCAGAAAAGTTTACTTCTGAAAAAAATCTTATAATAGGGAATGAAGCATTAAACTATTTGCAGTATCATTATAAAGGATTGAAGCCGTAATTATTTATATATTAACGTTTGATTTTGTAATCCGAAAATTCGGACTGTTCGTGAGTGTTCAACAAATAAGTTAAATTAATTTTAACAAAGAGGCCGGAATGAAGCACATCTGTAAAATACTGTTGTTAGTGTTTGTAGTATTAAACTATTCTACTTTTTCACAAGAAAGAAGTTTCGAAGATGAAGGATTGGTCTATTTAAAATCGAATCTTGAATTCCTTGCTTCGGACCTGCTTGAAGGCAGGGAAACAGGAACAAGAGGCACTTATCTGGCTTCATTTTTCATAACATCGGAACTGAAAAAATACGGTGTTAAACCATTTGGGGATAACGGCATGTACTTTCAAAATTTTAATTTGCTTGATAGAAAGTATGATGAAAGCTCCCGGATTACAATTATTTATGAAAAAAGAGATTCAGAACAATTAATAATTGGTGATGATTTTCATATTTCTTCTGAACAAATGCCATCATTTAAATATAGCAAACTTAAAAAGGACGTTGTGTTTGCACGTTACGGTATAGTAACAGATGATAAAAGATATAACGATTATGAGAATATTGACGTGAAAGGGAAAATAGTTTTATTGCTGCAAGGGTTCCCTAATGTTGATATCCCTTTCCCTGATGATGATGTGAAACATACCATTGCCAACAACATGAAATTGAACAGCGCCATAGAACAAGGCGCTGCAGGGATTTTGATTATCCCAACCGAAGGAACTATAAACTACTGGCGGTTTATTAAAGCCGGGGCAACCAAATCTTCGCTTGAATTATATAGCGGGGAAATTGATAGTGTGCAACGGGAAGGTAATTCGATTCCTCTGGCAAGATTAAATGAAGGCGCTGTGATAAAATTACTTGAAGGAGAAAAACTCACTTACCAGCAAATGAAAGAAGCCGTTGAGAAGAATAAAATACCTGATCCGTTTCATTTGACAAACCAGGTAAAATTTGATTATGATTATTCTATTGAAATAAAGCAGGCACGAAACGTTATCGGTTTAATTGAAGGGTCTGATGAATCACTGAAGGATCAATATGTTACTTTCAGTGCGCACTACGATCATGAAGGGATTATTGATGGCAAAATTTATAACGGTGCGGATGATGACGGATCGGGTACGGTCACAATTCTGGAAGCAGCACGCAGAATATCTCTTCAGAAGAAAAATAAAAGACCGATCCTCGTAATATTTCATACCGGTGAGGAAAAAGGTTTACTGGGTTCTGAATACCTGACGAATAACAGTGACTTTGTGAAGGATATAGTTGTAAATATAAATATGGATATGGTTGGAAGGGAAGAAACCGGTGAAATTTATTGTATAGGTTCGGATAAATTAAGCACTGAACTGTATGAACTGGTTGAGGAAGTAAATTCTGAAACATCCCGGTTTAAACTTGATTACACATATAATGATCCGTTTGATCCAAACAGGTATTATTACAGAAGTGATCATTATAATTATGCTAAACTAGATATTCCAATAGTATTTTTCTACGATCATATGACGGTAGATTATCATAAACCCACTGATGATGTGGAAAAAATTAATTTTCCTAAATTAGAAAAATGTACTTCATTACTCACAGAACTAGCGCTCAGGATTTCAAACCTTGATCACAAACTTATTGTGGATAAAATTGAAGAGAAGTGAATTGGAGTAGTAATATAATTTTAAATGAATAATAAAATCCGTAGCATAATATATTATATGCTGACAGCTGCAATTTCAGGTTGTGTGTTGATTATGTTTTTGATATCTCCCGGGATTAATCATAACCTGCCTTCAATGTTCGGGGATACAATTTATGGAAAGGCACATAAACCTTTCGTTTACAGGACTTTATTACCAACAACAGCACGAGTTCTTTCTATTCCTGTTTCCGATAAATTAAGGAATAATCTTTCTGAATTTATAGAAAATAACATACAGCTTAAAAAACTTTTTATAAAACTTAAATGGGAAAAAGAACTGGCTGTTGAATATTTTCTGGCAACGGTTTTAATGTTCCTTTCGCTTTGGGGGTTTTCGATAGTAGTGCGTTATCTGTTTAAATTATTCTATGAGGTTAATCAGCTGTTTTCCGATTCCATATCTTTGATCGCATTAATAGGCTTACCACCGCTGTTCATGTATACAAGTTTTGTTTATGATTTCCCGGTACTAATTCTATATACGCTTGGTTTAATTTTTTTATATAAACAGGATTGGAAATTTTATCTTATCCTGTTTTTCTTTGCCTGCATAAATAAGGAAACCACAATTCTGTTAACGCTGGTGTATTATATCTACTTTAAAAAATTGTTAAAAGCCGATTTGTTCAATAAGTTATTTGCAGCACAACTTGTGATTTTTATACTGGTTAAGGTTTCGCTGTTTTTTGTTTACCGTGATAATCCGGGAAGCTATGTTGAAATCCATCTCTTTGACCACAATTTAAGATTATTAACAGGCTATGATTTAACTCTGCTTGCCTCTATGAGTGCAATCATTTTGTTAATTTTTTATAAATGGAAAGAGAAACCTGAATTTCTGAAAAAATCATTAGCAGCGTTTATTCCTCTTATCATCCTGTCACTTTTTTTAGGATATATAGATGAGTTGCGAGGTTACTATGAATTATATCCAACAGTTGTAATATTAATATCCTACAGCATCGCAAGAATTTTAGACTTAAACATTAAGCAAGTCCGTATGTAAAACTGCTTAAGCGTTCTGGGTACGGGGTAAGATAAGACAATATTTCCTGTGTTAATTGGGCCGATTTCTAACATTTTTCATACTATCATCTTAAAGTATAACATCCTGATAATCTGAATTATGTTGAAAGGAATGCTAATTTTCCTAATATTAGTATTGACGATTAAAATTGTTTCTATCATCAAAAATTAACGAACGCTAAACCTTAAAGGAGAAAAATAAACATGGCTATTTATATTACGGAAGAGTGCATTAATTGCGGAGCTTGTGAACCCGAATGCCCTAATACTGCTATCTATGAAGGCGGAGTTGAATGGGAATTAGCCGGAACAACTTATGGTGCCGGAGATGCAGCCCCTTCAGGTGCAGAGGGATTTTATTCAGATGAATTTTTCTATATAACACCTGATAAATGTACTGAGTGTAAAGGATTTCATGACGAACCACAATGTGCTGCAGTTTGTCCGGTTGATTGCTGCCTGCCTGATCCTAATCATGTTGAAACGGAAGAAGAGCTCTTGAAGAAAAAAGATTATTTAGATGGTTTGGGAAGATAAGCTTAAGTATAAAATGAAATTTCAAAAGGGTATCTGACTATACCCTTTTTTATTTTTAAAGATTTTTTTCAATAGTTATAAGTTTAACTTGCTATTAATTCAATTTATTTTACTAAATATTGCCATTACAATTTCATACCAATTAATTTTATATTTCTATTTGATTACTCAACATTATTGGAATATTAATGAAAATCGGAAAATATGAATTAAAAATAGTTACCTCTGGTTACTTCGGATTGGATGGGGGAGCTATGTTCGGTGTTGTTCCCAAACCGCTATGGCAAAAAACAAATCCCTCTGATGATGCGAACAGGATAAAACTTTCGGCAACCCATCTGTTGCTCGATAGCGGTAATAAAAAAATAATTGTTGATACCGGGATAGGAAATAAAATGGATGAAAAATTCCGTAAGATATATGATGTAGATACGGGACACTCAATGGATGAAGGATTGGCTAAAGTTGGTTTAAAGCGCGAAGATATTACGGATGTATTTTTAACACATCTTCACTTCGATCATGCAGGTGGAACGACAATAATTGAAAACGGTAAAGTAGTACCGGCTTTTCCAAATGCAAGATATTATGTTCAGAAAAAACAATATGAATGGGCATTAAATCCTTCTGAAAAAGACAGAGCCAGTTACATTGCAGATAATTATGTGCCCATCTTTGAAGAAGGCTTGTTTAATTTTACAATGGGTAATCATCAGTTCGATGATGAAATTAAATTCATCGAAACAACCGGGCATACTTTCGGACAGCAAATGGTGAAGGTGTCGGACTCTTCAAACACAATTTTGTTTTGCGCAGATTTGATTCCAACATCGTCCCATATACCTCTGCCTTATATTATGGGTTATGATTTGCAACCAATGATAACGCTCAAGGAAAAATCGGGGATTCTTCCGCAGGCAGCAAAAGATGGCTGGAAGTTATTTTTTGGTCACGATCCCGATATTGCATATTGTACGATCGAGCAGACTGAAAAAGGAGTTAAGGCTATAGAAAGGTTTACTGCTTTTGACTAAAAACGAACCTGACGGGTTTAGTTTTGTTTGTAAAGTTTCTGAACTTGAAAATAATATCGGCAAACGATTCATAATTAATGAGACTGAAATTGCAGTATTTAAATCCAACGAAAAGATATATGCACTGAATAATATTTGTCCTCACCAGCAAACAGCCTTAATATACGACGGGTTCATAGAAGATGGTTGTGTTGTGTGTCCCGCCCATGGTTGGAAATTCAAATTACAAGATGGTAAAAAACCTGGGGGCAGTCATGGTCTCGAATCCTATGATGTGAAAATCATCAATGATGATATTTATGTTAAAGTAGTTGTGAAAGAACAGAATTGGTAAATGAAGTTGACTAACGAATTGGTTGAAAGGATTGCAAGAGAAATCGGGTTTGATATTATTGGTTTTGCACCTGCCGATCTATTGACAGAAGAAACAGAATTTTCAAAACAATGGCTTGGAAATAAATATCATGCGGGGATGAAATACATGGAGAAGAATTGGGAAAAGCGGTTCGATGTTTCTAAAATTCTTCCCGGTGCAAAATCAGTTATTTCGTTAGCATTGAATTATAATACCAATCATAAACATTCCGGCGATGAGCTTAAAGGAAAAGTATCACGCTATGCCTGGGGAAGGGATTATCATCTGATAATCCGGGAAATGCTGGAAGAATTTGAGAATGAGCTTAAAAAATACAAGCCGGATTTAATTAGTAAATCATATGTAGATACCGGTCCGGTTATGGATAAAGCCTGGGCAGTAAAAGCAGCGATAGGCTGGATGGGTAAACATTCAAACGTTATCAACCGTGATTACGGAAGCTGGTTTTTCATCGCCAATATTATTACCAACCAGGAATTCGAATATACCCCAACAATACCGGATTATTGCGGAAGTTGTACTGCCTGTATAGATGCGTGTCCCACCGATGCAATTGTAAAAGATTATTTTGTTGACTCAAACAAATGTATATCATACCTGACCATAGAAAATAAAGGTGAAATTTCTAATGAGTTTAAAAATAAATTTGAAGGCTGGATTTTTGGATGCGATATCTGTCAGGATGTTTGCCCGTGGAATACAAGCTTTTCTAAATTAACTTCTATCGGAGATTTTAATCCTGTTAATGAAAATATGGAGATAAATCTGACTGAAATTTTAGAAATGAATAATTCCGAATTCAAAAATAGATTTAAGGAATCACCCATTTCAAGAGCTAAACTAAGGGGGCTGAAGAGAAATGCTGAGTTTCTGAATGATTAACGTGATCTTCGATACGGGAAAAAATTGGTAATTGAATCTTTCTTAGTTTTGTAGAATCAAACTGTTAAATAATGAAAAAAATTGTAATTACCGAGGATAAAAATGGCTGATAACCATCATAGAATAATAATAATTGGATCCGGTCCTGCCGGATTTACCGCAGCTTTATATACTGCAAGAGCAAATTTAAAACCGGTAATTTTTGAAGGTATTCAGCCCGGAGGACAATTAACTATTACTACTGAAGTTGATAATTATCCAGGATTTGAAAACGGTATTCAAGGACCTGAATTAATGGATATAATGAGAAAACAGGTTCAAAGATTTGGTACGCAATGTATCTATAAAGAAATAACCGAAATTGATTTTTCCCGGAGACCGTTTAAGTTAAAATCGTATGATGAAGAGTATACAGCTGATGCGGTAATTGTTTCAACCGGTGCCTCCGCTAAGTTAATTGGTTTGGAAAGCGAAAAGGAATTTATGGGGCATGGTGTTTCTGCCTGTGCTACCTGTGATGGATTTTTCTTTAAAGAACAGGTTGTTGTAGTTGTTGGCGGCGGTGATACTGCAATGGAAGAAGCTATTTATCTGACAAATCATGCAAAAGAAGTTCATATTGTTCACAGGCGTGAAGGTTTCCGGGCCTCAAAAATTATGTTCGATAGAGCCAGGATGAATCCCAAAATATTCTTTCATATTAACAGAGTTGTGAAAGAAATTAAAGGTGGAGAAAAAGATGGTCATAAAACAATGACCGGTCTTGTCCTTGAAAACACGAAAGATCATACAACCGAAGAATTTAAAGCAGACGGTCTTTTTATAGCTATTGGTCATAAACCGAATACCGAAATATTTAAAGGTCAGCTGGAAATGAATGAAATTGGTTATTTAAAGGTTAAACCTGGCTCAACCTATACAAATGTTGAAGGTGTATTTGCCGCAGGTGATGTTGCAGATAGTAAATACAGGCAGGCTGTTACGGCGGCTGGTTCAGGGTGTATGGCTGCAATTGATGCTGAAAGATGGCTTGAAGCTCAGGAAAGCTGAATTGTTCATGAACTTAATGGAACTTGATCAGTTAAAATTTCTATTAACGAATTAAGAGAAATAAAAAACGAGATACCGGTTATTCCAGTATCTCGTTTATTGCGAAAGGGATAATTTCGGTTATTTATTATCTAGATCGAATTGTTTCCTCATTTTGTTACCCATAACATTTGCAATTACAAAGCCTAAACCTGTAAAAACAAATATTGACGGCGCAACCCAGATCTCCCGCGCAGCTTCATCGCCGGATAACATCCCAAGCCCGAGACCGATACCGAAGAAGATCGATATGACACCAATCTTTAAAAGAACAAAGTAATCTCGTCTCTTTTCGAAAAACTGTTTGATCTCATCTGCAGTTAATCCTTTTTCGATCAGCAATTGTCTTTCGCGTGATCTATAGAATATATAAGTTACTATTATTAAACCGATGACCAAGAACATAATTATCGGGATAAATACAGCAATTTCACCTTCCATTTTTAACTCCTTTTTTTGATTTCTAAACCTTATGACTCAACCGAAACATAGTTGGTTACAATCAGTCATTTTTAATTAAATACTAAGTTTTCAAGTAAATTAAAGTGTAGTTTATATCCAATAATTGATTTTCTGCGGGGCGATAGATATTTTCAGAGAAAGTAATGCCGAAACGTTAATCTGTAACCTTGTTTATACAACGATAGTCAAATTATGCAGATGAAAAAACTTTCTGATCAGGAGATTCTGGAATCTGTAAAGAATGGTAATCATTCGGATTATTCTATTATTGTTGATAGGTATAAAAACAAAGCTTTTTCCTTAGTAAAGAGAATGTTGAGGAATGAGCAGGATGCGGAAGAAGTTTTGCAGGATTGTTTTGTAAAAGCATATAACTCGTTGAGCGGCTTTAAAGGCGAGGCAAAATTTTCGACATGGTTTTACAGGATTGTGTACAATACAACGTTAACAAGGCTGTCTTCCAAGAAAAGAATAACCGAAAATCAAATGAGTTCCATTGAAGATTCTTTTAATTTAGAAAGTGATTATGATTTCAGGATACCGGAAACAAATAATATGTCTGAATTTGTGCATGACCTTGTTAACCAATTACCCAACAAGCATGCATCAATAATTAATTTATTTTATCTTGATGAAATGAGTTGTGAGGAAATCAGCAAAGTTATGAATATTTCTGTATCTAATGTGAAGGTTATGTTATACCGTGCGAGAACGGCTTTAAAGGATTTAATCCTGAAAAAAAATCTTGTTGAGGAAATTATATGAACAAACTCACTGATGACATACTGAATAAATATTTTGACGGAGATCTGGATAATAAATCCATCGAAGAAGTCGAGGATATTATAAAAAGTTCTGAGAGTGAGAGAAAAAAAATTAATGCATTTAAAGTATTACATCAAGAATTATCAACTCTGCGGGAAGATCAGGTAAGCCGCGATTTTACAGATAATATAATGAAAAGAATTAGCAGGAGATCTGTTACTGCCAGGACACAAAAGTATTTCATTATTGCAATGTTTTCATTTATAATCTTATTATGTCTTGGAGTAGTGGGGTATGTAGTGTACACAATCATATCTTCTGTCTCAGCACCAAGCGAGCCCACACAGGTAACGGAAACTGCAAAGCAGTTAGGCAACGGGCTAATTACAGAGTTAACAAAAATTTTCAGCGGAAAAAATTTGTCTATAATTGGTTCTGTATTTTCATTAGGAATTCTAATATCGGGGTACTTCTTTTTCGAACGCCAGAAGCAGGCTAAAGCTAATTTAGGATCATAATTATTATTGTGATTTATTGAAATTACTTTTATTGCGCTCCCACCTTTAATAAATTACTCTATTGTAAAAATCATTTTTTCTATGAAACATAAATCCGGATACGTCTCAATTCTTGGTCTGCCGAATGCCGGCAAATCCACATTGCTGAACTCATTACTTGGGCAGAAACTTGCGATTACGAATATTAAGCCCCAAGATCGGA
>JASFSF010000056.1:0-9956 GCA_050114555.1 Ignavibacteria bacterium | reverse complement strand
AATTTTTTAGATTCAAAAATCCACATTTGCGAATAGCCTTTAAATAAAATATTCAGGATACATTTCTTGTAAATTAGTATAAGAAATTCCATGATGCTGGATTGCTAATGGACGAATTTCTGAATCAAATTTTATAGGTAATGCATACTTTTGTCCACAAGTATTTAATGCTGGACAAGTAGAGCATACTTTATAATCATAATGATGTGAACATTCTGCATAATTAAAAAAATTTGTAATATACCCTAAATGTTCTGCCTGCTTTAATGCTAAAAAGTGCTGTAAAGCCATACCAATCCTTAAATAAAGTACTCTGGATGAGTATCTGATGTAAATGTCTCAATGACACGCCAATTATCTTTTTTATGTCGATTTATAAGATCCTCAATAGTAGTAAATTCTGTACCTATTGTACCTCTATTAAAGCCATCCCATGCTTTTTCAATAGATCTACACCACCAAGAATACTGTCCAGTATTAGATACTATAGCATAATCTCTACTATCTTTTCTAGCTAACAAATAAATAGTATTCATAGTAATCCTAGATAAATAATTCAGGTAATTTTGATTTTAATAATTCTTTTGTAATATTTTCATGTTGATAAATAATTTCATAGTTATTTTCTGAACAAATTTTTTCTATTGGATCAGTAACACTAAAATCATAAAAATAGTCATCGTCCCATTCAAGTAAATTTGAAAACCATCCTCTCCATTTTTTAATATTAATGTTAACTATAGCATAGTAATTAAATTCTGGATCATAAGTTAAATAACACATTAGATCATCATTTCAGGGAAATTCTTTTTTGCATATTCAATAAGTACTTTTTGTCTGTCTTTACCTTCCTTACATGAAAATTCACATACAGAACATGGGATATCATTGCACATTGCTATTGCAATATTTTTATCATTATTAATTAGTACATGATATGAAAAAGATAAATCTTCATCTACTTGTTCTGAGTTAGAATATACATGAAAAGGGAATTCCAGTTCACTGGGTTTTTTATCGAGCATTGTTATTCCTTAAATAAGTAGTTCTGGGTAATTTTCAGCTGTAATGGGTATATCAGATTCGAGAATTATTTGATCAAATGAGTATAACTTTTTGTTATTTAACATGCTTTTAATTCTACCTTCCTTATTTATATAGTAATTTTTATTGATAGGATTTGATAATACATCTTTAATTGAATCAAAATAATCCGTATGTAATTTATTTACTATATCAATAATACAAAAATCATAATCATAATTACCAAATAATATATATTGTTTTCTTTTCATGATATTCCTAAGTTAAATAAAATATTCCGGATACTCATTTTTAAGTACACTAATATCATAATCAGACAAATGACTAACACCAGAAAACTTATACCAATAGTCACTTCCAGATGGTGAGTCTTTCCAAACAAATGCACTACCTAAAACATTATTAATTTCTTTAGCTTGTTGCATAAATTCTGTTAAGGTATCATCTTTAACTAGTTGATTATAAAAACTAGAATGTTGCATATAGAAACCTTAAATATGTATTATTCTTTCTTATCGAGTTTAAAGGATTTCATACGTCCTTGATCCATTTCTGGCATAGCTTGGCCATCAGAAGTAATTAACCAGATAATTTGTTTATTGGTTTGTTCAAATACAGCTACATCAGAGGAACATAGGCCTCCATCAGTAATAACAACAGCAGCGTTCCATTTAATTCCATGTTTTGTGGCCATATCTAGAGCAGGATTAAGGTTAGTTCCTCCACATGCTTGTCGAGTAAATGAACGTTGTGATCGTTTAAGCTTGATTGGTGGATGAGCTTCAGTATCAATTGCAATGTAATCTAGAGAGGCTTTAGTAACATCACAAATATTGATGATCTCACCAATAGCTTCTGAAAGTTCTTGGTTATTTACTGAACCAGATTCATCTCCAACAACTAGAAGATCAAACATACGATCTTTTGTTTTGCCTTTGATATGTTCAAAGTTAGGATTACGACGATCTCTACGCATGATAGTTTTGCGAGAATTTACTTTTTTATTACCAGTAATTTTACGAAGAACTTTTTTCCAATCTAGTTGAGCTTTTCGACTAAACAAATTTAGATAGTCTGAGATATTGGAAGGAAGAGAACCAATACCAGTAGCTTGAGTTTGTTCAATAGATTTTTCAATCATGTTTTTAGTGATGTCTTTTTGAAGATCTTCATCACCTTCGGATTCTTTCCATTTGTCATGA
The DNA here is from genome assembly GCA_050114555.1 of Ignavibacteria bacterium. Lineage (GTDB taxonomy): Bacteria > Bacteroidota > Ignavibacteria > Ignavibacteriales > Ignavibacteriaceae > BMS3ABIN03. The sequence continues at coordinate 7,710 of JASFSF010000056.1, read as the reverse complement.
CCACCACCTTGACCATTACTAGCTTGAGGATCTTCTGGAGGAAGTTGGTCTTTATCGATTAATTCATAGTATTGTTCTGAAGAAAGATTATCAAGTACTTTTTTCTTAGATGGAAAATTAGCTGGTACAATACAACCTTGAGGCATATGAGCACTATTACCTAGTTGATTAATAGCACAATCAGTAGCATAATTAAATGCTTGATGATCTCGATCTTCTTGACGAGCTACATGCCCATTAAGGATATGATGCATTTCATGCTGAATAATAAAGAGTTGTTCTTCAAGAGTAAATTGATCGAATAGTTCAGGATTGATATGTAGTTTATAGTGATCTAGATGGAAAGATACTGCAGCAGGTGCTTTCATTCTTTCAAGTACAATTGAGCACATACTTACCATATAGCCATAAAATACATAATCTTTATTATAGTTACTATTAGAAAACATATTTGCTAACATATTATCTAGACTATTTCTTGATAGTGGTTCTAGTGATTTTTCTTCTTCTTTTTTCATATTATTCCTTATATAAATAGTTCAGGATGTTTTTCTTTTAGCAATTTAACTAATTGCGGTAGATGTTGGTTAATAGCAAAATTTAGCATACAAAGATTATTGTTGTCGAAAGCACATTTTGCACATCTATCTAAATTAAAAAACATATCAAATGAACATAACGTTACATTATCATTTAAATTTAATTGGTATAAATATGGCTTAATTTCTTCATAAGTAATTATCATATAAATAACTCCGGATATTGGGTTGGTATGTATTCAGGTTTATCTATATCTAGCCATACAATATCATTAATTGCCACATACTTAATCCAAGCAGGCGTATCAGAATCAGTTATTATTTTTATAATACTATTATTTAACACATTCTGAATACTATGATTCCAATAAACTTGCATATCACTTATTTTTGAAGATGAGTAATAATATATATCTTCTTCTTTATATATTATAGTATATGGACTATTATCTAGATATTTACTTTTTAATATTACAAATTGCATAGTAATTACATACGAGGGATACGATTATCTACTAGTTCTTTTTCAGATGGAGTTAAACTAGACCATGTAGAATGGTATTTAAATTCTCCTGTAGCTAATTCAATTGCTGCATCATTAAGATACTTTGCACGAGATCGTTTAGTTTTTACTTTGCGACGTGTTTGCTCTTTAGTAGCAATGGTATAACGTTGACCGTAATTTTCCATAATGATGTATACACCGCGTTCAGAAAGTACTTTATTGAGAATACCTACTACATTTCTATAGTAAGCATTATCTTTATAATAAGTAGGGTCTTTATCTTTAAGATAAGGAAAATATCTAGATACACGAGAACGGAAGTTCATCCATGAAATTGAATCACCTTCTTTATAAAAAGTAGTTGTACGAGTAATATGATTGTTAAGACGATTTACGAGTTTTGACATTGTTAGTCCTTTTTAAGTTTTAAATAAATAATTCGGGATTATTTTCTTTAAATTGGTTATATTGTTCTATAGCTTCCTCTTTTGTATTATATGAAAATACAAAATTATTAAAGTCAGTTTCTTTTGCATATTTAATACCCCAATCAGCACTAATTAGATAATATTTAGCAAAATTATTAATATCCATATAAAAACCGGTATTTTTGGTTATGTCAAATCTTAAAATATGATAATGATCAATATTTTCGTTAGGATTACATAAATAAACTTTATATCTCATATAAATAACTCCGGATAGTTATTTTGAAAATCTTTGTAGTTTCAAAATATTAAAATTTCTTTAATTCATTAGTTGGAATTAATGTATTATTATAAATTACATATTCACAATCTAATTTATCAATAATTTGATTAAACCATTGTTTAATAGCTAAAACTTGAGCAAGAGGTACTTGAGTAGGAAAAAATAAATTAACTTCGAAATGATAGATAGAACTAGGTAATGGAGCACCTAGCTGAATTTGCATTCCGTTAATTTGAATTTGAAAGGATTGCATTAAAAACCTTTTTTAGATAAATAATTCTGGAAATTTTTCTATAGTTTCTTTTTCAGTATAGAAATATTTTCGTAATGTAGAATCTTTACAATGATGAAAATCAGAAAAAGGAAATTCTATACAGTAATTATTATTAGATATTAACCAATAAATAAAAGATTGTTTATATGTACCATTTAAACAAGTACGACCTTTATAAATATAAACTTCATTATCTTTAATAAAATAAGGATAATGTTTAAGACGGTTATGAATATCATGCATTTTCATAAAAATATCCAATTTATTAGAGATGAAAAATTTCAGTTTTATTTGAATTATTAAGGTTAGTTACCGTTGAAATAGAGTGATTCCAATCTATGTAATCTTGGTAAGTTTCAGGATATCCATGTTTATCATGCCATGCTTGGTGACAAGATCTGCAAAGAGTTACTAAAGATTCAATAGATTCGTTTGGAATATCGGAGTAACCAGATAAATGATGTACTTCTAGATTGTTATATGACTTACAAGATTTACATTTGTAATGATCACGTTTAAGAACTAATGTTCTTTTATCTTTCCATTCTTGTGATTTAAGATACTTAGATTTCATATACATAAATCTAGTAAGATTATTATCAATAGTAGAGATATTATGATAAGTATCAGAGCCAGTATTTCGATTTATGTACCAATCATATAGAAAGATAGAAATAAAAAAGCAAAAGAATATAGTACCAATAATAGGAAATACAATAAGAATAGATACTATAATAATAAATAGTACCCACTCTTTGAAATTAAAATTCATAATTTGGTTTATATTTTTGTTTGCGTTTATATTTATTTTTAGGTTTATGAGATTTTTCTTGCATATCAATTTCACGTTCATATGCTTTTTTAATATTATAATCGCGTTTAGTTTTAGACAAAATTAATCCTTATATAAATAATTCTGGATGAGTAATTTTAAGTTGCCCTAATGATTCAAATTTACAAATAAATTTAGGCCGTAATTTACGATATTGTTGTTGTGTATATTCTTTATCTATTATTCTACTTATTTCAGTAAATAATTCGCTAATAGAATAGTTGCTATACCAACTACTATAAGAGCGATCTTGTATAATAAGATAATCACCTTCTTTATCAATAAATAATTGATACATTATTTTCCTTATTTTTAATAACTTAATAAATTTCATACTCTGTTTTTGTTAAATAATGGATCAGATTGCTGATCTTTTTTAAATGCATATTTCCATTTAGCTACATAATCACCATTTTTAAGTTGCTGATTTGGCTGAAGAGTTACTATTCTAATATTAGTAGGCCAATAACGTTTAGCTATAACTTGATTAAATGGAGTAATGTTAGTTAAAGAAATACTAATTTCTCCGTCTCTATCTTGTAAATAGATAACATAACTATTAGTTAATTTAGCAATTGGTAATAACAGTAATGGAGATCTAAATATAAATATAAGAGTATAATATATGAAAAAGATCATAAATAGTGCAGTAAAAATTAAAAATATATCCATGTAAATCCTTTATAAATATAATACTATACTCCGAAGAGTATAGTGAATAGTTACTTCACAGAATTTGTATCAATCTGCATAAGAGTGTTAGAACCAGAAGTCATCCATTTCGGAAGTTCGCCATTCCAATTCTGAGCTTTTGTAAGTTCGATAATAAGAGGGTTATTATGAAGAGCTGCTGCTTTAGCTTTAATAGCAGAAGCTTCTGCATTACCCTTCATACGAATAGCTTCAGCATCTGCTTTAGCTTCTGTAATACGTTTATATGCTTCACCATCTGCACGAGCTTTAGCTGCATCACGTTCAGCATTAGCGGTATTTACACTACGTTGTGCTTCAAGGTTTTGCTTTTGAAGTTTATATTCTTCAGCTTCTTTTTCTAGTTTAGAAGTTTGTTTCTTTTCAACTGCTTCTTTAATTTTTTGTGGAAAATTAACATCTTCAAGATTAATATCGGTCATTGTAGCAAGATGAGATGAAAGACTTTCAGTAAGTTCTGCTGCAATTTCATCAGTTACTTGTTCACGATTACTGATAATTTGCTCAATAGCGTATTTTGCAAATGCTGTTTTAGTAGCTTTAATTACACGAGGATCAAGAATACGATCTTCATATTGTTGAAGACTACCATATTGTTTATAAATTTCAAGAGCAGACTCTTTTGGAATATTCCAGTTTGCACTTACAATTACTGCAGAAGGCATTTGTAGTTCAGTAGTTCCTTCTGTAGTCTTACCTGTAGTAGAGGCTTGAAGTTTGATTTGATACTTACGTGTACGAGTTTCAAGTTCTTCAACTGAATCTGTAAATGGTACTTTAAAATGAAGACCGGGATCTACTTGTTTAATAGCTTCTCCCCAACGTTTAACAATACCAACTTTACCTTCATCTACTGTATAAATTGCTAGAATTACTGCAATTAGTGAAATAAGAGCAATAAATCCTCCTACAACTGCCTTAATAGCTGTTTTATTTGTCATTTAGTTCCTTTTTAATAAATTTTGTATAAATAAAATATGTAATGCCAATAATGATATAGCTACCTACACTGATCCACGAAAGAGCTGCTGTAATAGCTGTACCAAGTGTACCTAGTAGTATTGCCTGAAATCGTTCATCGTTATCTGGTACATTAGTTAAAAAATAGAGTGTTGCGATAACTAGTGTAATAATACCTGCAATAATTGCGCCTAATTCATACATTTATTTCCTTTAAAGTGAAAGAGTTTTTTGAAACGAAATTGGTTTCACATCATCAAACCCTAGTTTTCCGCCTTTAACAAAATACTGTGTAATAAGAGTATTAATTAAACGGATACCAAGAGTGTTTTTTTCATAATTTGCTTTTACATAAGTTTTAATTACTTCAGTAACATCTGATTTTTTAACTGTCGGAAAAAGTTGTAAATATCTAGTTAGATATTCAGAATTATCAACAAGATCAAACATTGAATCTAGTGAAATTTTTGGTGTATTAAAAACCAATCCAACACGGCCTAGAAATTCTGTTTTAATTCCAAAATCACGAAGTCTGTCAATTGTAATATCTTCTTCACCGTTAAAGGCTCCAGCAAAAACAAATAAAACATTTTTAACTGAGGTATTGACATATTTACCATAATCACCAAAAACAGACGCATTATCTGATTCTAATACTTTTAGAAATTCGTTTTGAACTCCATTAGTTGATTCATGTGCAAGTGACGAGTTTGAATTTCCACTAATAAAAAGTTTATCAAATTCATCTACAAAACAAATAGTTAATTGCCCTTGTTTTTGAGCAAGTGGAGCAAGAGCTTTAGAGAGACTATTACCACTAGTTCCTTCTTTTGTAAGTTGAGCTGCATTAATTTCAAGAAAATCTAGTTCAAATTGTTGCGTTAACATTTGCACAGTAGTGGATTTACCACTACCACTTGGTCCAGTTACAATAAAATGAGGACGAATTTCTCCTTCACTTGCTTTAAAAATTTCTATAATTTTAGAAGTTTCTGTAATAAATTGTTTTTGTTCTGCAATAACCATTTTATTCCTTTTTATTTAGACTGTTGTTTTTTACTGCGAGAACAATGACTAGGTTTTTGGTTCTTGATATAAGGTTTACGAATTTGTTTACTCATTATTTTTCCTTTAATTTGGTTTTTCGTACACATTGCATTACTGGTACAGATGAATCATTTGAACTTGAAAATACGATAATACATGTATACTTAGGTTGTGTTACTGGTGTAAATTCATATACACGAGGATTAAATCCGTTTGTATCAATAGTATATTTAGTATCAATTTTCTTTTCTTTCATAGTTAAGCCTTCAACAGTTGAAAACATACCAGCTTTAGCTGTAAGTACGCTAAATAAGACTAAAAATAGAATTTTATACATTATTTTTCCTTTATTAAATTTAAATAAATAGTTCTGGATTAGAATTTATTAACGTATTAATTTGTTCTTCAGTTAATTTATGTTCGTCTATAATTATACATTGATCTACAAAAAATGGACAAATATTACAATCTATATTTGGGCAGTTAATGAAAATATTATTATTTCTGTCTAATTTTATATTCATTGTATTTATATGTTTTTGAAGTATTTTAAAATTATTTTCGGTGAAATAAAAATTCATAATTTACTTTCACTAGTATTTTCTAAAACTCTTTTAGTATAACTGCAATACTTACCTTCTTCTAATACCCATACTATATGATCTCCTTTATGTCCTTGGTGGAGAACATCAGCAGGTTCTGCGTAAGACTTATTAGGTACAAAACTATGAGTCAGCGTAACGGGATTGTCATCAACAAAGATATCAGCCCTAACAGCATTCGCTTTAGCTACTCCATTTGTGTAGATTACTTCATCAAAAGCAGAAAGATCTTCTTCAATAGGAGTAAGTTCTTCACAACGAGCAGTTACAATATATACTTTAGCACCAATAGATTGAAAAGATTTCCTAAGTAGATTAAATTGATCAGGAAATCTAGAATAAGTGCCGTCATAATCAATAGCTATGATCACTAGGTTCCTTTTTATTTATTCAAAATTTTTATGAAGGTTTGCCAGTTATAATGGACATAATGTTCTTCATTTCCATTATCTAATAGAATATAAATAGTTCCATGATTACTAATATCTTTACCTTCAATAATTTTAGTTACTATACCTTTATTTTTGTAAATATCTTCTATTTGATCATTAATTTCTAATATTTTATTTGTATTTTTTCTAATAAAGGAGTTTTTTCTATCTTGGTATTCTTGTTTTTTCATAATAGTCTTTTATTTTAAACCAGAGCATGAGCAAAATCATTAAGATCTTGAATAGTTTGATTTTTCTTTTTAACTAGTTCACGTAGTTCGTTATTTTCAAATTCAAGTTCAGAAATTTTATTATAAAGTTCTTCAAACGTATTTTCTGCATCTTTAAGATAAATATAATAACCATCATTATCATAAAATGCTTTAGCTTTAAGTTGATTAATTGTCATTATTAGTCCTTTATTTAGTTAAATAATATTTATATTTATTGCTTATAAAGCTCTCTAAAGTGTACTTATGGCAGGTCGCTCATCTGCAACTGTCCTGCATGCGCGATTAACTGCTTGCAGCCAGCCCGTGTGCACCCCGTTAACGGTCATCAACCTATAGAGCGAGGGATTATCCACGCCGCATAAGTACACATTAGAAAGCTTTGATATAATAAAAGTGATGGTCTCCCTTGCAGAATTTGAATCTGCAAATACGGAGTAGAAATCCGATGTTTTATCCAGTTAGACTAAAGGGAGAAATACTGACAGACCACAAACTGTCAGTGCTTTACGGTTATTAACTGATGCCTTGCCGAAGCAATCCCCAGCCTTACGTCTTATAACGAATTCCGATGGTTTTAGAATTCTCGGTGAAGTGACGTTTAGGATTCGAACCTAATGACGCGTCTCAATAGCTTACCCTGCTATAGTCGTCACTTCATAAAAAGCTCTCGGTGAAGTGCACCTACGGTCATTTGCGTTAGCCCGTAGCATTCCACATTCTCTATAAGTTATTTCGAAATTCACTTATAGGTATATGCACTTCATAAAAAGCTCAAGGATTCTCTAGGTTGCAACTTCTCCTAGCGAAATGCCACTAGTTTATAAGACTAGAGAATCATTAATAGGTGTGCTGTTACGCCAAAGGG
>JASFSF010000055.1:0-10022 GCA_050114555.1 Ignavibacteria bacterium | reverse complement strand
AAAGGATCGGGAGAAAATTTTTCCAGGAAATCAATCGCGTCAATACCCCAGTTTCTACTCTTTGAAAATTTCTTCCCTTCAAAATTTAAAAATTCATTTGCGGGAACATTTTGCGGTAAACAATATCTATATGCTGAACCGGAATTCCATGCCATAAGCATTGCAGGAAACACTATACAATGAAATACAACATTATCCTTGCCGATGAATGCAATATATTTTGTTTCAGGATCCTGCCAGTATTTTTTCCAAAGATCAGGATCTTCTGCTTTGTTGGAATATTCTTTCGTTGATGAAATATACCCCAGCACTGCTTCAAACCAGACATAGAGAACCTTCCCTTCTGAGTTGTCCAATGGCACCTTAACGCCCCAATCGAGATCTCTGGTAACAGCACGGTCTTTGAGTCCCTCCTTAAACCATCCCCTGCAATATTGCATTACATTTTCTTTCCAGCCGTAATTTATATTCATTTCGTCCACATAGGCTTCAAGTTGTGGTTGAAATTCACCCAGCGGAAAGTACCAGTGTGAGGTTTCTTTTAAAATAGGAGTTTCACCACTTATTTTACTTTTGGGTTTCTTGAGTTCAGCCGGTTCATACTGTGCACTGCAATTTTCACATTCATCACTTCGCGCATCTTCGAATCCACAATTCGGGCAGGTTCCTTCAACATAACGATCAGGTAAAAACATTTTATTCTTCAGGTCGTAAAACTGACGTGTCTTTTTTTCTTTTAGTATTCCATTCTTATGAAACTGAGTGAAAAATTCTTTTGCAGTTTCATGATGAATCGGCAAACTGGTTCTTGAGTAATTATCAAAACTCATCCCGAATTTTTTAAATGCTTCTAAATTGATCGCATTATAACGGTCTATTATTACCTGTGGTGATACATTTTCATTATCTGCACTAATGGTTATAGGTACACCATGCTCATCCGAACCACAAATGTACAGAACATCATCGCCGTTTAATCTTTTGTAACGTACATAAATATCACCGGGAAGGTATGCCCCGCTCAGGTGGCCAAGATGAATCGGTCCGTTTGCATACGGAAGGGCCGATGTAACTAATACTTTTTCCTTAGGCAATTCTTATCCATAGTTTCTAAATAGGAGTAATAAATATACTAATTTGACAATAAAATGTATTTAATGAAGAGATTCAATTTTAATTACTGTTGTATTGCTATTTACATTTCTCAATGAAACCTTAAAGTAGATTTATTTACTTTAGCAACAATTACAACTAATTTTACAGTAAAGAGATATGAAATTATTTAATCTGGTCTAAATAATATCATATTGGGTATGGATACCATTATCGGGCAATTATAGTAAATATTATTCTGACAGAGGAGATAGAAAATGGATCATAGCAAAGACCTGGATTTTAATTCGAAATGCGTGCACTGTGGAATAGAAGAAAATGAATATGGAGCAGTTGTTCCAGCAATTTACCAAACATCGACTTTTAAATTTAAATCAGCTAAACATGGAGCATCACTATTTGCTGGTGATGAAAGAGGATTTATTTACACCCGAATGGCAAATCCCACGATTGTTGCTATGGAAAATGCAATTGCTGAATTAGAAGGCGGACATAAGGCCCTGGGATGCGGTAGTGGTATGGCAGCTATTCACACCGTATTTTCCAGCTTGCTTTCGGCAGGTGATCATGTTGTTTGTTCAACCGCAGTATACGGCCCTACAACAACCCTGCTGAACACAATCATGAAAAAATTTGGAGTCGAAACAACATTTGTTGATACAACTGTAAATGAAAATGTTCTAAATGCCATAAAACCAAACACAAAAGTTGTTTATGTTGAAACTCCGGGGAATCCAACCCTTTGCATTTCCGATATCGAAAGTATATCACAAATTGCTCACGAGCGTAATGCTAAAGTTGTAGTTGACAACACATTTATGAGTCCTGCATTACAACAGCCATTCAAATTCGGGGCAGATGTTATCTTGCACAGCTTAACAAAATTCTTAAATGGTCATGCCGATGTTGTGGGCGGAGTAATAATTGTGAAAGATGAAGAAACCTATAAGAAATTCAGAAAGGTTTTAAATCAAACCGGCGGTGTAATAGATCCATTTAATTCATTTTTGGTACACCGGGGATTAAAGACCTTGGCAATTAGGATGGAAAGACATAGTGAGAATGCTCAGAAAATAGCTGAATATCTAGAGAAACATCCATTAATAAAAAATCTTGTCTATCCCGGATTAAAAAGTCACCCACATTATAAGCTTGGTCAGAAGCAGCATACCGGTCCGGGCGGATTGGTTAAATTTGAAGTTGAAGGCGGAATAAAAGCAGGAAAGATCTTAATGGATTCTGTCAAACTGTGTACGCTGGCAGTTAGTTTGGGAGGGGTCGAAACATTAATACAGCATCCGGCAAGTATGACTCACTTTTCCATGGGAAAGGAAGCAAGATTAGCAGGAAACATAACCGATGGATTAATTAGATTATCTGTCGGAATAGAAAATGCAGATGAACTTATTGCTGATCTGAGACAGGCACTTGAAAAGGTGAAAGAGGCAAAATTACAACCGGTTGAAGCCTGATCTTTTTACAACTTATTGTATTAAAATGTCCGGTTATCTCCGGACTTATTAACTGCAGAAAACATAAGCGGTACTTAACCGACCATTATCACCACCTCGCCGATTAATTCTTTCATCAATTTGCATAAATGATTATGTTTGGATAGAACTAAAAGTAGGTAAGGTATATTAATGGAAAATCAAGTAAACAGAACGGATAAACGAGCTATATTTGGAGGCATTTTAATCATTCTTGGTGCTCTACTTTTGTTGGGCTCAATGGACTTTTTCGATTTCAGCATTTCCCGGATAATCTTTTCCTGGCCTTTTATCTTTGCCGTTATTGGTTTAATAATTTTGCTTAATACGAATAAGAAATTGTTTGGCGGAATTTTAACAGGAGTCGGTGTCTTCTTTCTAATCGAAAGAATATTCCCTAACGTGCATTACAGCAGTGGAATTATATTTCCAGTAATTCTGATTGCAATAGGTATCTTAATAATATTCAATCATAAAAAAAAAGTTTCATCCTTTGCCGAAAAAAATGGATTTTTTAAGAAAGATATAATTGACGATATCTCGATTTTTGGCGGGGGGAATAAAATTATTTCTTCAGATAATTTCAGAGGAGGCAATATTACGGCAATTTTCGGAGGCTCGGAAATTAATCTTACAGGATGTAAACTTGCTGCCGGTGACCAGGTAATCGATACCCTTATGATTTTTGGCGGAACTACTATTATAGTTCCAAAGGACTGGAATGTAATTGTGAATGTAACTTCTATCCTCGGTGGATTCTCAGATAAAAGTATTAAAGATCCCAACATATTACCCGACCAATCAAGAACACTTTATGTAAAAGGGCTCGCTTTATTTGGCGGTGGCGAGCTTAAAAATTATCTTTGATGCTGTGTTAGATGTTAACCAATCCATTATTTAAGTCAGTAAAAAATGTTAACTATTACCTGATCTTCTGGTCGGTCCTGGCCATTTTATTTATTCAACTGATCTATCTAAGTACAAACATTGGCCTTACTGCTTCAATCGCAGATGGACTGGTGTTCACATTTTTACTTGCACTTTTCGGAATACCGCTCTGGTACCCGGCACGGTATATTCCTATTGAAAAAAATTCTGCTTTAAAAATTTTACTGAGCCACGGGATTGGTGCTCTTATTACTACAACTCTGTGGATACTTGCGGGTTACTTTTTGATGGTAAGTGTAATAGGAATAAAAAATGATTACCCGGCATTTCTTTATAGTACATTAGCCTGGAGGATTTTCATCGGGATTTTGTTCTATTCTCTTTTCATCTCATTCTACTATATGATTGTATATTACGTGGGTTTCCACGAAAGGGAAATAAAAGAAGCAGAACTAAAAAGCCTTGTAACTGAAGCAGAATTACGATCGTTAAAGTTTCAGATAAATCCTCATTTTATTTTTAATAGTTTAAACTCGATGAGCGCGTTAACTGAAATTGATCCGCCCCGGGCAAAACAGATGATAATTAAGCTTGCGGATTTTCTTAGATTTATCCTGAAAACAAATGAGCTGGAAAAAAATAAACTGAGCGATGAACTCAAGAATATCAGGCTCTATCTGGATATTGAAAAGGTAAGATTTGAAGATAAATTCGAATATGTTGAAGAAGTCAAGAAGGGATGTGGTGAGATCGAAATTCCGAGTATGATACTTCAGCCTCTTTTCGAAAATTCTATAAAACACGCAGTTTACGAAACCTTGGATAAAGTAGTGTTAAAACTATCCTGTGAAACAACTGATGAATATCTTAAAATAATTGTTGAAAATAATTATGACGAAACTGATATCATTAAAAAGGGTGCAGGAGTGGGTTTGAAGAATATAAATGAACGATTAAAATTGATTTACAGGCAGGACAACCTGCTTAACATTAACAGCAAAAACGGTATTTTTAAAGTAACATTGTTTATCCCGATAGAAGATGAAAAAACTTCCTGATGCATTCAACTTTGGATATAATGAGTTAAATTTGTTATGATAAAATCAAGACTATCCGAGTCGGAAAGAGCTTAGAGACATGAGCGATAAAATAAAAGTTATCATAATTGATGATGAAAAGCTTGCAAGGGAAATCACAAAAAATTATCTAGCAAAAGTTCCGGAAGTCGAAATAGTCGCCGAATGTTCAAATGGCTTCGATGCAATCAAAAAAATTAATGAAGAAAAACCTGATCTGATTTTTCTGGATATTCAAATGCCAAAGATCAGCGGTTTTGAAATGCTCGAACTGCTCGATGATCCGCCTGCTATCATCTTCACCACAGCCTACGATCAATTTGCAATCAAAGCTTTTGAGGTTAGCGCAGTAGATTATCTTCTAAAACCATTTTCCGAAGAAAGATTTCTCACTGCATTAAAAAAATCTTATTCTTTCATCCAGGATAAATACCAGCAAAACTCTGCAATTAAAAATATAATGGACCAGCACGATCAGCGTATAGAGTTCCTGGAAAGAGTGGTTATTAAAGATGGTTCAAAAATCTCCATCCTCCCGGTTGATTCTATCAAATGGATTGAGGCACAAGACGATTACGTAATGATAAATTCGGAACAGGGAAGATTTCTTAAAAAGAAAACAATGAAATATTTTGAAAATCACCTCGATGAAAATTCATTTATCAGGATTCACAGATCTTATATTATCAATGCCGATTTTATTCAACACCTCGAACAAAAGGGGAAAGAATCATATCAATTGATTCTTAAAAACGGTAAGGAACTTCCCGTCAGTAAGACAGGTCTCACAAAATTAAAAAATACACTTTAGATTCTGGCAGTATCAACATTTAGGTTTGCTAAAATTGAAAGTCTGTTTCGGTATGAATATATTTGTTCTGAATTATCAATGAGGAAAAAATGATTCTCGACAAAGACCTTCTCTCAGTCCAGGAATCCCGCGAACTAGTTAAAAAAGCATTTGAAGCCCAGCAAGAATACAAACACTTTTCCCAGGAAGATGTTGGCAAAATCGTAAAGGCTATGGCCGATGCCGGATACAAAGAATCCGAACGGCTTGCAAAAATGGCAGCGGAAGAAAGCGGATTCGGAAAATGGGAAGACAAGCTTATAAAAAATCAGTTCGGGACAAAAGATGTTTATGAATCGATTAAAAATTTAAAGACGGTTGGAATAATCGGTGAAGAATCAAACGGAAAGGTATTAAAAATAGCAGTGCCGATGGGAGTTGTCGTAGCTCTGATCCCTTCAACAAATCCAACTTCCACAGCAATGTTTAAGGCAATCATTTCTCTTAAAGGACGAAATGCAATTGTTGCCAGCCCGCATCCACGTACTCAAAAATGCACTTATGAATCTCTTAAAATCCTTTCGGATGCTGCAGAATCTGCAGGCGCGCCTAAAGGATTAATTCAAAGTTTAACTGAACCGACAATTGAAGGCACCGATGCGTTGATGAAAAACAGAAACGTTGCTATAATATTGGCAACAGGAAGTAATCCGATGGTGAAGGCTGCATACAGTTCAGGAACTCCGGCTTACGGTGTGGGATCAGGAAATGTTCCAGCTTTTATCGAAAGAACTGCCGATTATAAAAAAGCAGTTAAGGACATTATTTCAGGAACTACATTTGACAATGGTACTTTATGTTCATCAGAGCAATCGATGATAGTTGACAAACCGATTGAAGCAGAAGTTCGAAATGAAGTTATTGCTCAGGGCGGATATTTTGTGTGTCCTGAAGAAAAAGAAAAACTGGCAAACGCAATTCAAAGCAACTTTAGAATTAATCCGGAAATTGTTGGACAATCTGCTGCATTTATTGCAAATTATGCTGGCTTCTCTGTTCCTGATGATACAAAGGTGTTAATGGTTGAGTGTACGGAAGTAGGCAAATCCGAACCTTTATCAATGGAGAAACTCTCGCCTATACTTGCCTATTACACTGCAAACGATTGGTTGGATGCCTGTCACAAGTGCATTGATCTGCTAAATTTCGGAGGAATCGGACACACCCTGGTAATTCACTCAAACGATCAGCCCATCATAATGAAATTTGCACTTGAAAAACCTTCATTCAGAGTATTGGTAAACACAGTTGCATCGCTTGGTGCGGTTGGATATACAACTGCATTATCGCCGTCGATGACATTGGGACCCGGAACCTGGGGTGGATCCATAATTTCCGAGAATGTGACGGCGAAACATTTGATTAATATTAAAAGCCTGGCATTCGAAACTAATCCAGTTAATAAAGGAAAAACAGTTTCTCAATTTGATGTAGTAAAAACCAGTGGAACCGGAGATGTTTTTATGAAAGAAATTGAAGAAAGGCTTAAAGCAAGAGCAGGTAATTTACCGTTGAAAGATTCTTACCAATACGATTTTAATAAAGAAAAAGAAGCGGATGATCATCCCAAACCAAAAGGTGATGTAACATTCGGCAGCGGAATATCGGAAGAGGAAATTTTGAAAATTATCGATGAGTTTGAAAAGTAACCGGCGTTAATATTTATCCTGACAAATCTGCACACTTCACTTGCACAGCACTTCAAGCTGCAATTAATATTCATATGCTCCATTTTAGGATAGCCTGCATCGTTAGAAAAATCAGGCACGATTTAATTTTATAACTTGTAGAAATATATCCCCCAATAAATTGATATTAATTACTTCAAGAAAAACTAAACCAATCCTTTACCCTTGCAGTTTGACGATTATCGGATGAGATGTGAGTAAACTCGTTTTTTTGCAGGTTGTATTTGTAATCATTCTGAAGATTATCAATATTCTCGACAATTTCTTTTATTGCATTGATGATAAAATATAGTTCTTCATCAGTCATTGTGGGATGCATAGACATTCTCACCCAACCCGGTTTTTCAGAAAGATCACCCACATTTATTTTATCTGTAATTCTCTTCGAATCTGAAGGATTTACATGAAGCAGGTAATGTCCGTATGTTCCTGCACATGAACATCCTCCTCTTACCTGAATTCCATATCTGTCATTCAGTATTTTCACTAAAAGGTTGTAATGAATATCATCGATATAAAATGAAACAGCACCCAAACGCTTTTCTATATTATCTGCAAGAATATGAAGACCCGGAATCTTTCGCATCTGATTAAATGCAATTTCTACCAGTTCTTCTTCTCTGGCTCTTATATTATCAACTCCCATTTCCTCTTTTAATTTGATTGAGAGAGCTGCTCTTATAGCCTGAAGGAATGCAGGCGTGCCACCGTCTTCTCTTATTTCAATATTCGATACATATCTGTGTTGCCCCCATGGATTGGTCCAGTCAACAGTCCCACCCCCCGGTTGATCCGGAACTTTATTTTTGTAAAGATTTGAATCAAAAATGAGCACTCCGCTTGAACCGGGGCCACCAAGAAATTTGTGCGGTGAAAATGTTATTGCATCCAGCTTCTCTTCAGGATTATCGGGGTGCATATTTATTTCAGAATAAGGCGCCGAACAGGCAAAATCGATAAAAGTAAATCCGCCATACTGATGCATTATTTTTGCCATTTTGTGATACGGTGTTTCAATACCGGTTACGTTTGAGCAGGATGTAAATGCACCTATTTTTAACTCCCTGTTTTTATATCTCTCCAGATTCATTTTTAGATTTTTTAAATCCACGACTCCTTCATCATCAGGTGAAATAACAACTACATCTGCAACCGTTTCGAGCCAGGTCGTATGATTAGAATGATGTTCCATATGAGTTACAAAAACAATAGGCTTCAACTCTTCCGGTAATTCTATAAAATCCTGCAGTTGTTCCGGTATTTTAAGCCCAAGCAGTCGCTGCAGTTTAACTACCATTCCGGTCATTCCGGATCCTGCAGTTATGATTACATCATCTTTCCCGGCATTACAATGTTTTTTTATAATATCATGAGCTTCGTAGTAAGATAGTGTCATTGCCGTGCCTGTTTCGCTCGACTCGGAATGAGTGTTACCTACAAGAGGACCAAAAACTTCTGCGATTTTCTTTTCAATTGGGGCATATAATCTTCCGCTTGCAATCCAATCAGCATAGATTAATTTTTGCTTACCATAAGGTGATACAAAGGTAGAGTTATACCCAATTATATTTTCTCTAAATTGTGCAAAGTAATCTTCCAGTTTGCTCATCAATTCTCCGGAAACTAAACGTCTTTATTTGATGGATCGAATATAATAAAATGCAGGTCTCAATGCTCACATGATGCTTTGCGGATCAATATCGTAAGAAAGTCTAACTTCTTTGTATCTTGATTTTTGATTGTACTTGATGACTGAATCAAGGATTGCCTTACGCAGCACTGCACCTCCGGGATCAGTATCTTTTTTACTTTTTATTAATATATGAAAACGATACTCTCCTTTTAACCTGGAAATTACCGCATAGGCAGGTGTTGAGATGTTCAGCCATCTTTTATAAGCCCTCAATTCATCGTAAAAATCATCTGTAGCACTTCTTGCTTTTTTCTCCGATTTATCTTTTACTTCAATTAATGCGATGTGTGTGAAAGGCGGATACCCCAGCTTTTCCCTGTCCGTTACTTCTCTGTTATAAAATCCGATGTAATCATTTTTCAAAACCATTTGAAGAGCAAAATGTTTTTCATTCTGTGTTTGTATTATAACTTCACCGGGAATATCTTTTCTTCCTGCACGACCGGAAACCTGTGTAAGCAGTTGAAAGGTTCTTTCATCGGCCCGAAAATCCGGAAGCCACAGTGTAGTTTCAGCGGAGATTACTCCAACAAGAGTGACCCTTGAAAAATCCAATCCTTTTGAGACCATTTGCGTGCCCAGAAGGATATCAATTTCACCTTTACTAAACGAAAGAAGTATTTTACTAAGTTCATTTTTCCGTGTAATCGAATCGGAATCAACTCTGCTTATTTTTACTGAGGGAAAATAAAATTCAAGTTCATCCTCGACACGTTCCGTTCCTGTTCCAAAATATTTTATTCCAAGAGAGCCGCAGTGTGTGCAGGCACCGGGAATATCCTTCACAAGTCCGCAGTAGTGACATTGAATTAAATTCTTATTAATGTGATAAACCATCGGAACCGAGCAGTTGTCGCAGGTTTCAACTTCACCGCAGTCATCACAAAAGATCTGTGTAGAGAATCCGCGCCTGTTTTGCAGAATTATGATTCCTTCTTTTTTTCTCAGCCGATCTTCAATTTTATCAAGCAGGATTTTCGAGAAGACATTCTCCATCCTTTTCTTTTTTCTTTCAGCACTTATGTTTACTAGAACTACCCCGGGAAGTTTTGCATCATCAATTCTATCAGGCAGTTCAAGATGTTCATATTTTCCTGTCTTTGCGTTATACATACTTTCAATTGAAGGTGTAGCTGATCCCAGAACAACCGGACAATTGTGCAAACTACCGAGAAATACTGCAGAGTCTCGTGCATTGTACTTTGGGATCATATCACTTTGTTT
>JASFSF010000054.1:0-10050 GCA_050114555.1 Ignavibacteria bacterium | reverse complement strand
ACTTTGGTAGTAGCGTAGTAAAGTTCTTCATCGTTGAGAAGCCTGCCTATAGTTCCCTCACCTGAATTGATTTTTGATACGATCTCCGATAAATCCTCTGTCATATCTTTCGTGTAGGCCATAATACCCTGAGTTTCTTCAATAACATCGGCAAAACTAACGGGATCCCGTGCCAGTATTGTGCCTCCGTCCTCAATATGTTCACCAACATTGTCCGTAATATCAAGCGAAACGAACTTATAACCTACAAGCCCTTCTGTTTCAATTCCTGCTTCCGTATCCTTTCTTATGAACTTTTTTATATCCGATTCCAGTCTCATTGAAACTTCAATTACGCTGGCTTCATCCCCCCTGATTAATATACCTTTAACAGCACCAACATCAACGCCGCTCAAACGAACCGGGGCACCATTCCTAAGTCCCTCAACATTCTGGAAAAACGCATTCACAGTAAATGTTGATTTAAATAGAGCCTCTTTGTTGCCGAGGACAAAAATTCCAAGAATTAATAAGGCGCTACCAAAAAATATAAAGATACCAAGTTTAGCACCTGATAAATGTTTAAACATCAATTTCTCCCGTTATTATTAATTACTTCATCACTGAAGAAGTTTTTCAAAAACGGATCTTCAGAAGATAACAATTCTTCTATTGTTCCCTCATGAACTACATGACCTTTTTTAAGAACGATTGCATAGTCAGCAATAATTTTTGCACACAATAAATCGTGCGTAACGACTATCGAAGTCATTTTAAAAGCTTTCTGTAAATCCAATATTAAAGAACTAATTTCCTTTGCAGTAATGGGATCGAGACCTGTTGTCGGTTCATCGTATAACATGAGCTTCGGTTCCGTTATAATCGATCTGGCAAGTCCGACTCTTTTTTTCATCCCCCCGGATAATTCCGATGGAGATTTATCGATTGCTTCACGAAGATCTACAGCCTCCAATACAGTCATCACGCGTTCATCAATTTCCGACTGACTATAATTAAAATTACGCACGAGTGGAAATTCCAGGTTTTCGCGCACACTCATCGAATCGTATAACGCAGCTCCCTGGAAAAGAAAACCAATATTTTTTCTTAACTCATTTAATTCATCACTACCAAGTGACATTACATCTTTACCATCTATCGATATTTCTCCTGATTCCGGTTCCATTAAACGAATCAAACACTTAAGCAAAACGCTTTTGCCCGTGCCGCTTCTGCCAAAAACCAGCATATTCTGCCCGCTCTCAACATTAAGTGATATCCCGTTGAGAACTAGCAGATCATCGAATGATTTATATAAATCTTTAATCTCAACCATCTTAACTTACAGTTGGCCAGAGCCAGAGTGTTAGTTTCACAAGAATCATATCAAAAATAAGAATTAACAATGATGCAATCACAACTGATGTTGTTGATGCTTTGCCTACTCCCTCTGTACCATTCTTTGCATTATAACCCAGGTATGCGCCTACAATACCAACAATAAGACCGAATACAAATGTTTTGAGTATGCCCGGAATGGCATCGGCAAATTCGACGGAAAAAATAATTCTTCCAGTATAATATTCCCAGGTCATATTCTGCACAAGAACAACAGCTATATAACTGCCCACAAGTGAAATAAAAATAACATAAACTGTAAGTATGGGCAGAATAAATGTAGTAGCAAATACTCTTGTTACCACCAGGAACCTGAAAGGATTAACACCGGAAACTTCCATGGCATCTATTTGTTCTGTTACTCTCATAGAACCAAGCTCAGCACCTATTCCGGAACTGACTCTTCCGGCAAAAATTAAGGCAGTAATCACAGGACCAAGCTCCCGAACTATTGAGATTCCAATAGATCCGGGAAGAAATGCTTCGGCACCGAAACGCTGAAGTACCGGTTGAAGCTGCATTGTCATAACAAGCCCAATTATGAAGCCGGTTACGCCAACAATCGGGAGAGTTTTCATTCCGAGTTCAATCATATGTTTCCTCACCTCAGCAATTTCGTAAGGCGGAATGAATACTTCCTTTACAAACCTTGCAGTAAATAGAAATAACCCGGCAAGAGTTTCAAAAAATATCTTCAGGCGGCGTTCAGTAATCGAAAACAGCTTATCTGTCCGGGATTGCATGAATCTAAACCAGCTAATTAATTATTTGAAATCATGTCTTATTCTCAGGTAAAAATATGAAAAATGAACGGGAAAGTGAACTGAGGATTGTTAATCAAATCACAGTGAAAATGCAATGTATGGAGGAGATAAAACTATTCCGGTCTTTTGCAAACACTTCCCGAAATCAGTTTTTGTTTTCAATTCTTTCAAGATAGGTTTCAGCAAGTGTATGCGAAGTATTATATTCCCTCATATCCAGCACTTTTTCATAATACATTTTTGCAGCGCTGTATTCCCTGTTGAACTCTTTTATCATTCCAAGATATAATGTAGCATTAATCAAAAATCCGGATTCTTCATCCTTATCGATTTTAATAGAGTGTTCAATACACTTATTAAAATAGACTTCAGCAGAATCATACATTGCAATACTTCTGTAATTATAAGCAATGTAATAACTTGCTTCCCGAATAACATAAGATGAATTATAACCCCGAATATTACGCTCAACTTTAGATAAAATATTTTTGAATACAGAATCTGCCAGGCTCATTTCTCCTTCTTTTATAGCAATTCTTCCACGCCATCTTTCGAAAACCGGATTATTCGGGAAATCATCTGTCAACATTAAAGCATATTCTTCAGCTTTATCATAATCTTTTTCAAAACGATAAAAGAGGGACATTAAAAAGTACCGTGACTCAAAATTTGTATACTTACCGTTGAGCGCCACATTCTTTAACTGTTCCATCCCAAGCTTTTTATCTCCGGCAGGTAAGAAAAGCATAAGCGGTTTTACAATCGGGTATTTCTCAGGAATCACAGCTGCATAATAATTATAGATTCCAAATCCTAATTGAACATCGATGTTTGTCGGATCAAGCTCACCGGCAAGCTCAACAAGCGGAAGAGCTTCTCTTCCATCATCGGCAGCACTAAGCCAGCTTTCCCGCATGGAACTCAACCTGCCGCGGAAACCAATTGATCCACCTTTAAAGAACAATGCATCAACATTCTCGGGATCCTCATCCAGTATATTGTCACACTGCTCAATTACCTGCTCAAGCTTTTCACGGAATAATTCGTCCTGATCTTCATTAGATGTATCGAGTAGAATCTTCCACCATTCGATCATTGCAATAAAAAATTTCCCCGCAGGATGATCCGGGTATTCTTTTATCAACTGTTTGAATGTCTTTTCGGCCTGGTCAAATTCTATACTATAGATATGCCTGATTCCTTCAACAACAATCGAATCGAATTTATTTGATTGCGCAAAGTTAAATCCGCTAAATAATATTAATGAAACGAGAATTACGGCGACTCTTTTCATTTAATATCAGCCAAGCAGTTTTTTTAGAATGTGAGAGGAAAGCTGATCGATCTGTACTCTTTCCTGTTCCATAGAATCTCTTTCTCTAACGGTTACCGTATTATCATCCAGAGTTTGATTATCAACAGTTATACAATATGGAGTGCCAGCTTCATCCTGTCTGCGGTAACGCCTTCCTACCGCGCCCTTGTCGTCATAAAAAACTTTAACACTTTTATGAAGATCGGTTTCAATCTTTCTAGCAATTTCAGGCATTCCGTCTTTATTAACCAGGGGAAATATTGCCGCTTTGATTGGCGCCAGTTTAGGATGAAACTTTAGCACCGCACGCTTTTCACCTTTAACTTCTTCCTCGTAATAAGCATCGATTAGAAAAGCCAAAAATGAACGGCTTGCCCCGGCAGAAGTTTCAATAATAAATGGAATATATTTTTCTTTGGCTGCTTCATCAAAATATTTTAACGATTTACCGGAGAATTCTTCATGCCTTCTTAAATCGAAATCAGTTCGGTTATGAATCCCTTCTATCTCACCCCAGCCAAATGGAAATTCATATTCGATATCAGTGGCTTCCTTTGCATAGTGTGCAAGCTTATCAGCAGGATGATCATGATAGCGGAGTTTAGATGCATCTATCCCCATCGATTTGTACCACTCCAGCCTCTTTTCTTTCCAGTATGAATACCACTTTGAATCCTCCGCAGGATTAACAAAGTATTGCATTTCCATTTGCTCAAACTCGCGAGTTCTAAAGAGGAAATTTTTTGTGTTAATTTCATTCCTAAATGCTTTCCCGATCTGTGCAATTCCAAACGGCAGTTTCTGACGTGATGCATTTTGAACATTCAGAAAGTTAACAAAAATACCCTGGGCCGTTTCCGGTCGCAGATAAACCACAGCACCGCTGTCTTCAACGGGACCAATAAAAGTTTTGAACATAAGATTAAACATACGTGCTTCGGTAAAAGTATTTTGATTACCGCACTGCGGGCAGTTTAATTCCCCAAGCATCGGAATGCCCAGCTCTTTATCCTCAAGTATTAAGTTGAACGGATCTTCATCTCCGGGATTTTCATAAATCTGTTCAATTTTCTCTATTAATTTTCCATTACCCGATAATTTCTCCTTTAAAGCTTTTAATGCTTTTGTTTTCTTCTTTTCGTTGAATGAATCGCCTAGAATATCAAGCCTGAATCTTGATTTGCATTGTTTGCAATCAATCATCGGATCTGTAAAACTTTCTACGTGTCCGGAAGCTTCCCAAACCTTCGGATGCATAAGGATTGAAGCATCCACACCCTCAACGTCTTCCCGGTAGGTCATTTCTTTCCACCACTCTACTTTTATATTATTCAGAAGTTCAACTCCCAGCGGACCATAATCCCAGCATCCGTTTAATCCACCGTAAATTTCACTCGACTGAAATACAAATCCTCTTCTTTTCGCCAGTGAAACTATGTTCTCAACTGTAGTATTGTTATTATTTTTGATAGTATAACTCCTTGATATTATCTGTTGATTTTAACGGGACAAATATAGCAAAAAAGACTATCCTGACCTTTCGATTTCCCTCAATTTCTTTGCCAAAAATTCTTTAATCTTTTGGTGTGATTGTTTTAAATGACCTTGCTTTTCTTTAACAAGGAATAACAAGTGCTGAGACTGGACGATATAATTTTTAAGAAGTAAGTTGAAATAATTATCATCATTTTTTGTAGCTAATTTTTTTATAGCACTAATGTGACTTTTAATTGTTTTGAAATCACCACGATCAACAGGTCCGGATAAAGCCTGAGCCGATCCAACCTTTTTAATATTAGAAATAACCGAGTTCAGTGAACTGCGGAGTAATACAAAATAATTCAATTCGTCTATGTTATTTAAGGTAAGCAATTCTTTTGCCCCAAAAATATTTCCGGTAAAAAAATTCAATGCATATACTCCGGCAAGGTGATAGTATGGTTTATATCTTGATTCAATTCTAAATGCAGACAACATTAATTTGTTAGCAAGCTTCTCCAGGATTTTAAAGTCAGCCTCGCTGTTTGTCTCGATTGCAGCCGGAACATTTTTGAACTTTACAATTCGTTTGGATGGAAAAGATTGCATCAAATGAAGAGATGCAACTCTTCCGCCCTTTCTTTTTATTGAATTTAACGACTTGATATCTTCCGATCCGGAAAAATGAATGAAATAAGAGTTGCTGAAAGATAATTTTTGTTTGGATATTTTTTTTGCTACTGGTTCAATCTCTCCATCGGGAACAGTTAAAAAAAATAGATTTGTATGTTTTGGAATGCCTGCTAAGTCATCAGAATAATGTTTAATACCGAACTTCCTGGCTAATGCTTTTGCAGATTTTACATTCCTGCTGATAATAGAAACTACTGAAAAGTTTACTTTCACTAATGCATTAACAAGTGAATACGATACTCTGCCTGCACCAATTATAGTTATATTAAATTTCATTTATTACTTAAAGATTGAAGTGAAATAAAAGTTAATACAGAACCGCAGACAGATATCCAACTACCTCCTGGTTGTCCCCTGAGACATCACCGGAATCACTCCTGTGTACTACTTTTGAATTTTTTATATTTTTTAAAGATGCCGTTTTCATAAGCACTACAATAGGTCCGCCGCCGCATGCTTCGGTATTTCTTAATTCAAGATCGTTTTGTAATCCTTCAAAATCATAATTGTTAATTCTCTTTTCAACAACAGAATCCAGTTTATTGGCCTGTGATTTTGAATAGAAGTGCGACATATCCGAACTGGAAACAATCAACGTTTCATCATCAACATTCTCTGCAAGTTTGGCAGCCAGTTCATCAATTAATTTTCGCGATTGATCACCCATAACCAACGGGACTATTTTAAAATCTTTAAGAACTACTTGCAGGAACGGTAACTGAACCTCAAGAGCATGTTCTTTTCTGTGCCCTTCAACTCCATTATAAATCGATTTAGTTTTAGTTACAAGCTTATCTGCAAATTCTCTATCCACTTCAAGCAATCCAAGCGGTGTTTCGTAGGCATCTCCTTCATAAACAGAAACGCCGGGGAAATATTCACTATGGCTTGGCGAAATGATTATAACCCGTTTAAATTTTTTACCTTTAATAAGATTATAAACATAAGCCGCAGTATTGCCTGAATAAGTATAACCGGCATGAGGTGAAACAATACCAAAAATATTTTCCGGCTTAATTACAGGCTCTGCATCCTGAAGAAATGAATTTATATGATTACGAAGTTGTTCTTTATCATCGGGATAAAACAATCCCGCAACTGTAGCAAATCGAATTGTACTCATAGCGTTACCTTTTAATCTTCACTGAAAACATAAGCTGAAAAAACTTTTATTCTCAACGTTCTTTCTTTCCAATATTCGCCAAACAGCCCTGCTTTGTGACAGAGCGTAGTTAAGAATTGTTCTCTGTTATAATTATTTTCTGTTGCAACCTGCGGTAAGAGAACTGCTCTTCCACCTTCATCAAGAAGAAGTCCATGCTTGCCAATTTCTATTTCATCATAACTTTTAATCGGTTCAAACGAAAATAATACCGATATTTCAATCTTTATTTTATCAAACTCTTCACGTGTTAATCTTGAAAACCTAGGATCGTTAAATGCAGCAGAACGGGCGGATTCACAAATTGTTTCGAAAAGCGGACCAATTGCTGCAATATAACCTATACATCCCCTTAACTCCTGATCGATGGTAAGAGTTACAAAAGTTCCTTTTTCTTCTTTTAACGAAGGATAAGTTGAATAATCTATTTCAGGTTTTTCTGCTTCGTCAAATTCAGATAAGATTGATTGCCTTGCAGCTTTGAGGAGAATTTCCTTTTCTTCATTTGTAAGTTCCATTAAAGCCTCCTGAATTGTCATTTAATTATTCTGTAAACTCCTAGTTTCGATCTCTCAATTAAAAGGAACAATAGGTCGTTTCTGACAAAAAATGAATCAGGGGCAAATGCGTTTATCCGGGAGTTTAACGTCATTTCAAAAATACAACTTCCATCCGATAAATCAACTGCTTTAAAAATATTTTTCAACAAATTTTCTTCATTACTTGTATGATAATTAAACAAAAGTAATCTGTCGATATTAACATATTCAATCTGTCCGGTAATTTTAGTTTCCATTATTAAGTGATCCAGAACTTTTGAGATATCAGGATTATCAACTGATGAAGAATTATAAAATTTTGGAAAATGATAATTATCAAAATCCTGCGAAGTAGTTAGCTCATTTTTTAATTTATTAATTGAATCCGAATCGTCTCCAAGCTCTTTTATCACTTCACCGTTTAACCGGTTGAGAGTAGCATACTTTCTGCTTTCAAAACCCTGAAGATATGTGTAAAGAACATCATCCTTAATGAATAAAAAGTTTCGGCTGTTATCTTCCCACAAAATTTTCTTCTCATTTAACTCGAAAGCTATTATTCCATTATGTTGAGGAAGATCAGGCTTAACAAATTTATGAAAGTAAATTACATCCTTATAAATTGATTCAATTCCCAGCCAGAATTTTTCTGGAAGTTGTAAATTTTTAAATATCTTCTTACCTGAATCAATGTGAAGACAATTGAAATAAGCCTGCTTATTTTCAACATCTCTTTCTTCAATAACGATTTTCACAGTATCGGTGGGAAGAATTCTGAATATCTGACGTTTGTTATTATGTGAATAGAGTTTTTTTAATTTCATTAATTATTGAATCGGTTCAAATCTTGCTGTGAAATGTCTTAGCAATGGTGCTTCATGTGTAATTTTGTATCCCTTTAGTTTGTTCTTGTTTTTGTAAACTTCAAGAATAATTTCGATTAGATAATCTACGTGACTTTGAGTATATACTCTGCGGGGCATTGCCATTCTAACAAGTTCCATCATAGCAGGAATAAGTTTTCCTTTTTTATCATACTTACCGAACATTACACTGCCTATTTCTACAGCACGAACTCCACCTTCCAAATAAAGCTCACAAACTATTGATTGACCCGGATATTTATCAGGCGGAATATCAGGTAAAAATCTCTTTGCATCGATATAAATTGCATGCCCGCCCGGCGGTTCGATTATAGGTACACCTCCTTTAATCAGTTTATTACCTAGATATTCAACACTCTTAATTCTGTATTCGAGGTAATGTTCATCAACTACTTCTTCAAGTCCCTGAGCCACGGCTTCAAGATCTCTTCCTGCAAGTCCGCCATATGTCGGAAAACCTTCCGTAACAATAAGCAGGTTTCTGAATTCCATAGCCAGGTTTTCATCATTAACTGCAATGAATCCGCCAATATTAACCAGCGCATCTTTCTTTGCACTCATTGTAACTCCGTCGGCATACGAAAACATCTCCTGAGTAATTTCCAAAACCGATTTATCCTTATAACCGGGTTCACGTAATTTGATGAAGTAGGCATTCTCAGCAAACCTGCAAGCATCCAGATAGAGTGGAAGATTATACTTTTCACAAATCTTTTTAACGTCCCGAATATTTTGCATCGAGACAGGTTGACCTCCGCCTGAGTTATTGGTTACAGTAATCATGCAAAGTGGAATATTATCGGCACCTTTATCCTTTATATATTCCTCAAGCTTATCAACATCCATATTTCCTTTAAAATCAGCGCGAGTTTCAGGATGCTTGCCAACTTCCGTTAAAAAATCATCTGCCTCTGCACCTGAAAATTCAATATTCGCCCGTGTTGTATCGAAATGCGTATTATTTGGAATATACTTCCCCTTCCCTCCAACGACTGAGAACAAAATCTTCTCAGCCGCCCTTCCCTGATGTGTGGGAATTATATGCTTCAGCCCGGTAATTTTCTTTACAGCTTCTTCAAACCTGTAATAACTTTTTGATCCCGCATAGGATTCATCGCCGTTCAGAATTCCTGCCCATTGTTTTGCACTCATTGCAGCTGTTCCGCTATCCGTTAAAAGATCGATCAACACGTCATCGGCGTGTAAAAGAAATGGATTATAGCCAGCTTCAACAAGAAGTTTTTCTCTTTCTTCGCGGGTAGTAAAACGTATCGGTTCGACAGATTTTATTTTAAAAGGTTCAATTATGGTTTTTGGCTTCATTGGATGCTTTCAATTAATTACTGTATCAATAGTGCGATTACAAATTTACTAAATGCTGAAAGACTTTTCTTATTACTGAATTGACTCATTCAGGATAATTTACCGAATATCATATTATTATTGCCTTTTCTCAAAAGTATTAATAATTTCTTTCAGTTGATTAAAAACAATCCTTAGAGGAGGAATTTGATGAGCGACACAGAAACAACCGAACAGAACGGCCAAATAGAATCTTTCGGCCCTGAAACAAACTCTAATGGGGAACTTTCACATTCCGACAAGATGATCGGTGTATTTACCGAACCCGGTAAAACGTTTGAACGTACCTCAAAGTTTCCACCCAAGCATAAAGACTGGGTCATTCCTTTATTAATACTTTTTATTCTGATTGGAATTACAAGATCAATCTCGATGCTGGACGAAGAGGTTTTTTATACTGTTAAACAGGAGCAGATAGAACAAGTACAGCAATCCGTTGAAGATGGAACTAGAACACCTGAAGAAGGTGAACAAA
>JASFSF010000053.1:0-10208 GCA_050114555.1 Ignavibacteria bacterium | reverse complement strand
TTGTCGGTACATCCGGAAAAGTGATCGGGCTTGATTTTACACAACAGATGGTTGACAAAGCAAATGAAAATAACAGGAAAATTGGTTACGACAATGTTGAATTTCATCTTGGTGAAATTGAAAACATGCCATTAGAAAATGACATTGCTGATGTTATAGTTAGCAATTGCGTGTTGAATCTTGTTCCCAACAAACAAAAGGCCTTTGCTGAAATGTACCGGATAACTAAACCAGGCGGGCATTTTTGTGTGTCTGATATTGTGCTTAAAGGTAAACTTCCCGAAGGATTAGAGAAATCTGCAGCAATGTATGCAGGTTGTGTTGCCGGGGCAGTTCAGCAGGAAGAATATATTAGATTAATAGAGCAGGCAGGTTTCACTAATGTTGAAATTAAAAAAACCAAAGTGATCAACCTTCCTGAAAATGTACTTCGTGAATATTTGTCTGATGATGAATTACAAATATTCCATGATAATAAAATCGGTATTTTCAGTATTACGGTAGTTGGATATAAAAACTAATTCCATCTGAAATCTTATTGATTGCTGATTGAACCAGATCGAATTAATTAGCCGCTAATTCGCTAATACCAAAAGGAATGTATGAAAAAGAGTATTCTTGTTTTATGTACGGGAAATTCGTGCCGCAGCCAGATGGCTGAGGGATATTTAAAATCTTATAGCAGTGAACTGGAGGTCTATTCCGCCGGAACAAAACCGGCATCAAGGGTAAATCCGAATTCAGTGAAAGTTATGGATGAAGTTGGGATTGATATCTCATCCCAACATCCCAAAGATGTTGGTGAGTTTACAAATAGATCATTTGATTATGTTATTACTGTCTGTGATAATGCAAAGGAAGTATGCCCTGTATTTACCGGTGACGTAAAACATAGACTACATTTACCTTTTGAGGATCCTGCCGAAGCGACCGGAACCGATGAAGAAATTATTTCAGTATACAGAAAAGTACGCGATGAAATAAATGAAAAGTTCCGCCGCTTTTATGAAACTGAAATTCTGTAATCCTAAAATTTATTGATCGGATAACAGCATACAATGCCATCGGATAAAAAAAGATTAAAATTCCTCGACAGATATTTAACGCTCTGGATATTCATTGCAATGTTTGTCGGGGTATTTTCCGGTTATCTTTTCCCCGGTATAGTCAATTTCTGGAACAGCTTTCAATCCGGTATGACAAACATTCCAATAGCAGCCGGATTAATTCTAATGATGTATCCCCCGCTCGCCAAAGTAAAGTACGAAGAGCTTGGTAAAGTATTTCGTAACTGGAAAGTTCTTGGTTTATCCCTTATTCAAAACTGGGTAATTGGTCCGATACTTATGTTCGTTTTAGCTATCCTTTTACTTAGTAGCTATCCTTCCTACATGTATGGATTAATAATGATCGGGCTTGCTCGCTGCATTGCAATGGTGATTGTCTGGAATGAACTCGCCAAAGGCGATACGGAATATGCTGCCGGACTTGTTGCGTTTAATTCCATCTTCCAGGTCTTGTTTTATTCAATCTATGCGTATGTATTCATTACCATGTTACCTACGTGGTTTGGCTTAAAAGGAACCACGGTAGAAGTAACCATTGGTCAGATAGCTGAAAGCGTATTTATATATCTCGGTATTCCATTTCTTGCGGGCATGATTACCCGCTATGTATTGATAAAACTGAAAGATAAACGCTGGTATGAAACAAAGTTTATTCCAAGAATTAGTCCGGTTACATTGTATGCTTTGTTATTTACTATTCTTGTCATGTTTTCACTCAAAGGTGAATTCATACTACAACTTCCTCTTGATGTTATAAGAGTAGCTGTTCCATTGTTGATATATTTTGTAGTGATGTTTTTCGTATCCTTCTATTTAAGCATGAAAGTCGGGGCAAACTATGAACAGACTGCCACTCTCTCATTCACTGCTGCAAGTAACAACTTTGAACTGGCAATAGCTGTTGCAATTGCTGTGTTCGGAATTAATTCCGGTGAAGCATTTGCTGCAGTAATTGGTCCTCTTGTCGAGGTACCTGTGCTAATTGCACTTGTTAATGTTTCGCTGAGATTGAGAGTAAAATATTTTTCAGGGGGAAGTTGAATCTGTTAGCAAGGTAGATTGAACAAAAAGTACGGGTAAGAGAAGGGAAAAGAATTCCTTTTATAATCAATGAATTGTAAAGAATATAAGTCCGATCATTACCTAATCCCTAGCTACAGAAAAATCCATTATCTGTAACACAAACATTAGTCTCTCTTAAAACTAAAATTCCTATATTTAACAACCTTATTTGCTTTTTATTTAACAATGCCGGAATTGATAGAACATAGTATACTAATCACCAGCTTTGTTTTTATAATGATGCTGTTGATTGAATATATAAATGTACAGACACAAGGAACGTGGCAAAGTAAACTTCAAAAAAGTAAAACCGGACAATACTTGCTGTGTGTATTTCTGGGTGCAATACCAGGCTGCCTCGGGGCATATACAGTTGTATCTCTTTATTCACACGGAGTTGTAAGTTTCGGTGCAATCGTTGCAACAATGATCGCGACCAGCGGGGATGAAGCGTACGTGATGCTTTCGATGTTTCCTTCAAAAGCTCTGATGCTTATTGCTGTACTTTCGGTTATCGGTTTTGTGGTTGGATTTATAGTAGATAAGTTTTATAAAAAACAAAATACTCTCTTTGAGAAACAAGGTCATCCATTTCAGTTACACAAAGAAGAACTGGCTGGGATTCGCCCCGAAAGATATATAATAAATCAGCTTAAGAATATTACACGGGAGAGATTGCTCTTACTAAGTTCACTGGTATTGATTCTTGCTTTACTCCTGTCAGATTTCATTGATTTACACGAAGGAAATTGGGTGAGGATAACATTGCTGGCAGGAACCCTGTTCGCGCTATTTGTTATTATTACAGTGCCCGATCATTTTTTGCAAGAACATTTATGGAATCATGTTGTTAAAAGACATTTGCTTCGAATCTTTTTATGGACGCTGGGAACTCTGCTGATCGTCCAGCTTATTGAAAGTTACATTGACATTGAATCCTGGATAGGAAACAATATGATGGTTGTTCTTCTTATAGCTGTGCTTATCGGGTTAATTCCGGAGTCAGGACCGCATCTTGTATTTGTTACACTATTTGCGAGCGGTACAATTCCGTTTGGAATTTTACTTGCCAGCTCAATCGCTCAGGATGGTCACGGGACTTTACCATTAATTGCATTTTCCAGGAAGGGATTTATAATTCTAAAAATTATTAATGTGGTAGTTGGTTTTTTTGTTGGATTTACAGCATTAATTTTAAACTAAATATTATTAAAAAAAACTAACTTTTAATTTATGGGAGGTATTGAGAGTGGCAAGAATAAAAATAATTTGTAGTGGGAAGAATTCAGATGGGAGTCAGTGTAAGAATTGGGCGATAAAAAATAGTTATTATTGTGCAATTCATCAGAATCAAAATACTGAAGACGATATTAAAAGATCTCAACAAATTCAAGCACCAACAACGTTCGTAATCATAGCCCTAGTAGTTGTTGTTTTTATAATTAGTATGCTAGCTGGTTGTGAGAAAGAATTCCTAAAATGGTTGGGTGGTTAAGGTTTACAAACGGTCCAACTAAAATATCTTACTATATATATGATTCCAAACTATATTCATCACAATTAAGTCTATTAGTCATAGTCCATATAGTTACTGACTTATCAACAATTTAAAATTGAATGTAAAATTAAAAACGAAATGTTTTATTTCGTATTTGAATTATCTTATTGATTCATATCCCCGCAACACTCCACCTTTGGATAAAACAATTTGCCACAATTGGTTTTTTGTTCTTGCACGAAAGGCTCCTGCACTGGAAAGAAGAAAATACTTCCACATTCTGTAAAATCTTTCACTGTAATTTTCTTTTAGTTTATCCCAGTTACTATTATAATTATAATACCATGCCATAAGGGTCTTATCATAATCTGCACCGAAGTTATGCCAATCCTCCATAACGAATAAATCTTCCATCGCTTTGCCTAATTGCGCGACGGAAGGAAGCATACCATTTGGGAAAATATATTTATCTGTCCACGCATCAGAGGCTTTTACCGATTCTACTTCGCCTATTGTATGAAGCAGGAACAAACCATCATCCTTCAAACAGCGATTTGCAACTTTAAAATACGTCCGGTAGTTCTTATAACCGACATGTTCTATCATTCCAACTGAAACAATACGATCAAATTTTTCGTTCAGTTTTCTGTAATCCTGCAGTCTGAATTCCACAGGAAGACCTTTGCACAATTCTTTTCCCAGCGAAACCTGTTCTTTTGAGACAGTTATACCAACTGTTTGAACATTATATTTTTCTGCCGCGTATTTACCGAATGAACCCCATCCGCATCCAATATCCAGCACTTTCATATTCGGTTTAAGATAAAGTTTCTTGCAGATCAGCTCAAGTTTATTTTCCTGTGCTTCATCCAGGTTTGCTGCATTTTTCCAGTATGCAGAGCTGTAGTTCATCCTTTGATCAAGCATGTTCCGGAATAGATCATTACCTAAATCATAATGTTTTTCACCAATAATAAATGCTCTTCTCGAGGATTGAAGATTAAAAACCCTTGCAAGTAAAATTTTTAAGAGAATAGAAATTTTTCTTCTTACTTTTTCATCCAGCCGGGCACGGATAATTCTGTAGATCATCTCATCGGTCTTTTCACAGTCCCACCAACCATCCATATAAGATTCCCCGACACCTAACTCCGCTTCCCCGAGTGCCCTCTTATAAAATTTATTATCATTGACCTGGATATCCCAGGGATTGCTGCCGTTAACTTCAATTTCTGCAAGTGATAAAAGATCTCTTAGCGGTTTTTCAAATCTGTTTGAACTCATGATGTTGTTCCCTAAATAATCATTAATTATTTATTGACTATAATCAACGAGTCTAGATTAGAATTTATGCAGTAGCACCTCCGCAGCTTGAGCCTGCCCCTGCCGTACAACCGTAACAATGCTGCCCAGTAACAATTCTCCTGTTTTTAATCGTGTTGATGTTAAAATTCTTTATATGATCAGGTGCGCCATGATCCATGTTAAGTTCCAGCATCTGGTTAAAATCGCAATCATATAATTGCCCATCCCATCCCACGGATATAATTGACCTGCACATTACATTTGCGGCTGCGGCAGGATTGAATGAATCAACAAGTTTTTGCATGTATTTTTCATAATTGCCTGATTGCAAAAGATAATTCAAAAACCTACTTATCGGCATATTTGTGATGGTGTAAAGATTGTTAAAGACAATTCCAAATTGATTATATAATTCTCTTTTATAATCTTGTTCTAATTCTATTTGAGATGGAGGGAGGAATGCACCAACGGGATTATAAACAAGATCTAACTTAAGCCCGGTATTTTCTTTACCGTATCCCAGATCATTTAACTTCTTCATTGCTTTAATCGATGCATCAAAAACCCCGTCGCCTCTCTGTCTGTCAGTAAAAGATTTTTTATAGTATGGTAGTGATGATACAATCTCTGCTTTATGCCCGGCCATAAACTCATGATAATCTTCGTACCCATTAGCTTCCAGTATTGTTAAGTTAGACCGAACCATTACGTGCCGGTTTAACTTGTTTACCTCTGTGACAAACCATTTAAATTCCGGATTCATTTCCGGGGAACCGCCGGTTAAATCAACCGTTGGAATTTCATTTCCCCTCAATACGTCCAGGCAATATGTCAAGGTTTCTTTTGTCATTATCTCTTTCCTATCCGGTCCGGCATCAACATGACAATGTTTACAAACCTGGTTGCACATTTTACCAAGATTTATCTGCATAGTATCGATTTCTATCGCTCGCAAAGGGCCTTCTCCAACTAATTTGTACTTATCATCAAAATGTGGAAGCCCATCTTCCTTGTTTATAATTTTCAACTGTTCATCTGCCCAGGACAGATTCTCTCCGAACGCCTTCATACTTTTATGCCTGACTTCCATCATTAACCTTATACAATCTTTTTACATAGTTAATTTCGAATTTACATTTTTCATTTGAACACCATGTACAAGTGAAGCGCCTCCGCGGATCGCACTTGCCACATGAACAGCTTCCGTCATTTGATCTAGATCAGCACCTTTTTCCAGGCTTGCTTCCGTAAAAGCATCGATGCAATATGGACACTGGACTGCATGAGCTACGGCCAATGCAATCAATGATTTTTCTCTCTCAGTTAATGCACCTGCTTTAAATACCGCCCCGTACCAATCACTGAATTTCTTCCAGAGTTCCGGAGCACCCTCATCCATTTCCCCAAACTTTGAAAGATCTTTCGGATTGTAATATGTCTCCATTTAATCTCCTTATTGTTTGATTAATTTATCAAAAAACAATTTAAGTTATGAAAATAAATAATTTTATGCGCTGTAATTCTTACTATCATTGACTATTCAGTTTCCAGTTGTAACGGATGTATTTTATTGTAACATCATTTTTTCCCAGGTAATCAGCATCTTCTTCGTTCATAAACTCTGCTGCTGCATTTTTCAGTGATCCATACTCTTCAATAAAAATATCCTTAAACCATTTGAATATTTCCGACAGGTACAAGGTGTTCGTTTCTTTGTCCAGCCTATTTTTTGCCTGATCATTCAAAAATTCATTTGCATTCACATTCAGCTGATCATATACATTTTTTTCTTTATAAGTCATTTGTAATAACCTTGGACAGCTTGTAGCCCCACAAACCAATCCAAAATGGCACAGTACAGGATTAATTTTAAAGAGGAGATCATATTCAATATTGTTTAAAGTTAATTCCTTACTCCCAACTTTAAATTTCTTTTTATCAAAAAAACCATCTGCATCCATAGGTGAATCAATAGGCCAATGATCGATTACGTTTTTAATCACCAGGGCATTATAAGCATTGATGAGGAAAGCATAGTTCTCTTTTTCATTCATCTTATCAAGATCGGTTTTCTTCAAAGATGCAACATATTTCTCAAACTTCTGATTGTTCAGAAACGCTTCATACTTTACCAGTCCGTTATCATCGACATATTCTTTTAAAAGCTCATCAAATAATGAATGATCGAATTGGTTCGTTTGTGATTTTATCGGTTGAAAGACTGAACATATTAATACCATCAGAAGAAAATACTTCATCATTAAATATCCAATTGTTGTTCGAATCACATTCAATATTGTGAATTTAAACCCAAAAATCAGCAGAGAAAATTTAGAATTGTAAAGTCCCTTACAATCTGTTTTTAAGGATGGCTGCTGAATTTCCCCTCTTTACCATCATAACACCGATAAGAATTAGTATTGCTGCAAAGAGAATATTAATCGACAGCTTTTCGTCAAGCAGGTACCATCCAAGTGCAAGAGCGATTATCGGATTTATGTATGCGTAGGTGGAAACCAGTGAAAGAGGCAAATGTTGAATTGCATACATATACGATGCATACCCGAAAATCGATCCGAAAATTATCAGATATGCAGTTGAAATTAATCCGTTTGTCGTTAAATGAAATTCATTATACTCTCCTAGAACTAATCCAAGTATTACCTGCAAGACTCCTGCAACGAGCATTTGAATTGATGCCCCCATCATCGGGTGTGCTGAAATCTTTTTATACTTCGAATAAATACTCCCAAGAGACCATGAAATAACAGCACCCATTAATGCAAGTGAGCCAAGAATATAATTCGTATTAAACCAGCTTTCAATGTCTCCTCCGAAAATCATAAACACACCGGACAAGCCGAGGAACAATCCAATGATGATTTGTTTATTAAAAGATGGTCCGTTAGGCAATAATGATTCAAATCCAACCATCCAGAATGGAAGTGTGGTTATCAGCAGGGCTGCAAGTCCGCTTGGAATCCATTGTTCTGCTACAACAACAAGTCCGTTTGCAATACCGAGTAATGCAATTCCAACAACTGCCAGATGTTTCAAATCTGAAAACGACGGCAACTTGTTGCCAATCATCAGCTGAATAATCACAAGAATTATCCCGGCCGCTATCCATCTGAATCCTGCAAATAACATTGGCGGAAGGTCAGCTACACCAACTCTTATTGCCAGGTAAGTTGTTCCCCAGATAATGCAAATTGCAATCCAGGCGATGTATGCTCGTAAGTCAGATTTTGCCAAACGTAATATTCTATTAATGAATTGTTAAGTTACACTTATTAAACGATAAAAGTTGTAATATTTAATAAGAGCCTATATAGAATATTACCATTTCCGGTTTAATCTGTATGTGATTCTTCACAACCGGTCAGTTCTTTCTCTTCCAGTTCTCCATTTATATACTTGTTGACCGCATCATCCGCAAATCTTTCATCAGTAAGAACCGGTTTGATGTTATTTTCCTGCAGGTTTTCAATCATCCTCCAGCCACCGGATTTAAAAATCAAAGCATTACAGTCTTTTAATCCCTCAACCAGACGACCGTGTCCATGTCCTCCCCTGCCATGCCCTCTATGGTGTTGATGCTGATGTTCATTCTGCCAATGATGAGTGAATTTATTTATTCTCAGATCGACCCTGGCAATGTTATTATCCTTAATTTCATATATAAGGAAACCTTTGCACTGGCCTACGTGTCCGGCCACATTTTTTTCATTATTGCTGGCTACTGCTATTTTCATTTGATCCTCCTTGGAAATATTTTAATGCTGTCCCATTCTGCTTTTCCAGCTATGACCACAATGTTTGCAACGTCCGTTAGAAGCGATTATTGTGCTTGCCTCGGATTCTTCATTAATTCGGATTGCTTTACCGTTAAGAACGCCGTCAGCAATTTTCATTCTCGCACTGCTTATAATCCGTCCGAAAGTTGCTCTTGATACAGCCATTTTAGCGGCTGCTTCCTCGTGCGAATGTTTAAGTAAATCGGCACATCTAAGTGCTTCAAGTTCGTCTTGATCCAAAATTATTTCTTCAAGATCATTCATTGGTATGCCTCTTGGCTTAAAATAGTAAGCTGCCGGATTACATTTTATTCGTCTATGTTTTTTGGGTCGGGCCATTAAACTGATTGATATTAATTATGAGCATATGCTCATAACAAACATAGCGTATATTTACAATATAGTCAAGACAACGACAGGACTAAAGGATTTATGATTTTGAGTATTTCTTTTCGCCGTGTCATTATTGCTGACAGAATTCTTTCATTTTCTCAACCCTTTGCATAATTTTGAGCAATAAATTCTGAAATTGAATAAGATTTTTAAAAATATCTAACAGGAGTAATGTAATGACGACTATAGTTGATATCGTTGGAAGGGAAATACTGGATTCAAGGGGAAATCCTACAGTTGAGGCTGAAGTATTGCTTGAAAGTGGTGTTATTGGAAGAGCGGCTGTCCCCAGCGGTGCTTCCACCGGTGAACACGAAGCAGTTGAGTTAAGAGATGGTGATAAAAACCGTTACAACGGTAAAGGAGTCCTGACTGCAGTTGACAACATTAATGAAAAAATTGCCGATGAGCTGATAGATTTTGATGCCGCTGATCAGGTTGGTACAGATCAGTTTTTAATTAATCTTGATGGAACCGAAAACAAATCAAACCTCGGTGCCAATGCAATGCTTGCAGTTTCACTCGCTTGCGCAAAGGCTGCTTCAGAAACTTTTGATCTTCCTCTTTATCGCTATATCGGTGGTACAAGTGCCCGCACGCTTCCGGTTCCGATGATGAATATCCTTAACGGTGGACAGCATGCTGATAACAATGTGGATTTCCAGGAATTTATGGTAATGCCGGTAGGCGCACCAAATTTTGCAGAGGCTTTGAGAATGGGAACCGAAACATTTCATGTTTTAAAAACCATTTTAAAATCAAAAGGTTATAATACTGCTGTTGGTGATGAAGGCGGATTTGCGCCTAATTTAAAATCAAATGATGAAGCTATTGAATTGATTCTTGAAGCGATCACTAAATCCGGCTATAAAGTTGGCAATGAAATTGCTATCGCACTCGATCCTGCTTCAAGTGAAATGTATTTGAATGACAAAAAATGCTACCAGTTCTTTAAATCCGATAAGTCGGAAAAATCCAGCGAAGAAATGGTTGAGTATTATACCGGCTGGGTAAAGCAATACCCTATCGTATCACTGGAAGATGCTCTTGCTGAGAACGACTGGGATGGTTGGAAATTACTAACTA
>JASFSF010000052.1:0-10465 GCA_050114555.1 Ignavibacteria bacterium | reverse complement strand
AAAATTATTTTTCCGGACTTGGAATACCGTGAATGTAAGAATAAAGCTGGTCAATCATAAATGTCTTCTCATCCAATACTGCATTTACAATATCGCCAATTGAAACTATTCCAACCAGTTTTTTCTCTTGCATAATTGGTAAGTGACGTATTCTCTTATTAATCATAATTGCTTTTACATTTTCTATTGTTTGATCCGGATCAACACAGATAACTTCGCTGGACATTATTTCCTTCACCAGAACTTCTCTTGACCATTTTCCCTTCAGGGCTACTTTTCTTGCGTAGTCTCTTTCGCTCAAAATTCCAACGAGTTTATCTCCATCTTTAACCAGCACAG
Organism: Ignavibacteria bacterium; assembly: GCA_050114555.1. Classification (GTDB taxonomy): domain Bacteria; phylum Bacteroidota; class Ignavibacteria; order Ignavibacteriales; family Ignavibacteriaceae; genus BMS3ABIN03. The sequence continues at coordinate 10,126 of JASFSF010000052.1, read as the reverse complement.
CACCTATATTTTTATTAGCCATAAGTGTCAATGCATCGAACACCGTTGCATTAGGTGCTACAGAAAATACATCAGCTCCCTTTTTATCTAAAATTTGTCGAATTGTCTCCATTTGAGTTCCTTTTTACTTCTATAATAGTGAATATTGCAATTCAAAACAACTATTGATATTAATTCCAGAATAGCTTTTACAAAAATACACAAAAGTGAATTGTGTTTTTTTATCAGGAAAGTATAATAATATTCTAAAAAATCTAGAATGAAAAAGGATGAATAATATCATCCGCTTATGAAGTGCGTAGAGACGGAATTGAATCATCGACACATGGATTTTCAGTGTTAGTTAAATAAATCCTATGAAATTCTTTCCGCTCACCTACTGACATTATTTTAGTCCTTTATTGCTTTATGTTGAATTATTACTGAATAATTCATTTATATAAATAAGACGAAAACATTTATCTTATACGACATTAGTTTCACTATACTGCCAATCACTTAGATCTCACTTCTGACTTAATTTGTGAATTATCTAGGCATTAAAGAATTCATTTTCTATTTGGTAATAGATCCAAAAATTTCCTTTAGAGAGATTAACTCCGAGTTTTGAAGAAAGAATTGTTTGAATTATTGAATTCTATGAACACTTATCTCAAACTGTCGATTAACAGTTTCACCTTTTACAGAACCAATAGCATGTCCAAGATTTATGTGCCATAAATCAGTATCAATGGATCGTTCTGTTAACAATTTTTTGTCATTAATAGTCTTATATGTAAAATTGGAAAACGAGAACTTCTTTTTCAATTCTTCGAGTATCTTTTTTACCTCAATACCATCAGATTTAGGATTTTTAGGATCCCTTGATTTTAATCTAGCTTCATCAGAAAGAGTGAAAATCTTAATGGGATTATTTTTACTTATGTTACTTAAGATGAAGCGAAAGTCGGGTAAAGCTGATCTAGTGCAGATGTAACCATCTTTTACAATAATTTTCTGCGCATCTTTAATATACTTACATATCCAATTCCTGAAATTAAATCTTTGACCTGGCTCTTTCTTTATCGTCTCTTCTGCTCTAATTCGAGAATCATTTGGAGGCTTTGAATATTCATTTACCCCAGCAATTTCAATATCCGATTCCAATTTCAGTTTCAGTTTTAATTCATCCGAAATGTTGTGAGAAACAATTACTCTCCATTCGTCGTCTGTTAGAAGTTTCTTTTCAGACTCGTAATCTTTGTAGTAAAATTCTTTTCGTTTATTTAAATGCTTATTACTTTTAAATTTTACAATTCCATTAAACGTTAACGTTTGGATGATTGCTTTCTTCAGAGGTCCAATTTGACCAGCCATATCCAAATCAATTAATTTCTTATCATATTCCTGCAACATGATTTTTTCTTCATCACATAAAATTTTTTCAGTTAAAAGATTAATTAGAAGTTTTGAATAGTCTGAGTCAGTCAAATCTTTTAAACCATCAAAAAAAAGCGGACTTAAAGCTATGTTTTGATACATTAATTATTCCTCACATAAATAAGTTCACGTGCAAGGTTATAACTATCATCAAAAAAGCCATTCGGCCAAGGATTTTTAAAAAAACCATTTTCTTCCATTTCCATCGCTATAATTTGAGTGGTTCTTTTCGAATTATCAAAATAATATACTGCAACATCATTATTATCAATTTGTTTTTTCGCTAATACGACCTGTATTTTCCGCATCAAATGTTCACTGTGAGTTTCTATTAATATAAGTGGATTGAAAGATAGGCTATCATTAATAATATCTACAAAAAATTGGGCTAACAAACTTTGTAAACGGGGATGAAGGTGTAGTTCGGGCTGTTCAATCATAAGATTACTTCCAAATTCACTGTCATTCAATATATTCATATATGATTTAATTATTATTGGCAATAATTGAAGTAAACCACTACTGCCCTCAATAAGATTACTTCTTAAGCGTGAATCAAAATGTGTAAACTCAATCAAACCTACTTGAGTTTCTTTTTTAACCTTGATATTACTGGAGAGCTCAAATAGTTTGAGATACTTGTTTAAAAATCTTTTGAATTCCCGATCTTGGGATGATATTAAAAATGGTATTCCATAGTAATCATCAGCAATAAATTCATTATCCTTAAGTTCATAATATTTCCTAGGTAATTCACGAATTGTTGGGAGATGAAAGAAATTTAGTAACTTTTTGGTTTGATCGGGTACAAATTGAAAGATAATATGATACCATGCTATTACTTGATAGAAATAAAATCTTTTTTCATCATAGTCAAGTTCTTTCCATAAATCACTTTTTTGAATTTCACGATAAAAGTATCGTTTCAAATACCCATAAAATCTTTCTAGATCATTATCTACAAATGGACTATGATCTAGACTATTAAAAAAGCGCTGCAATTCTTCGTTTAATTCAGGTCTAGTGAAAATATTAAATGTATTATTATGTTTTTCAGAATTTTTCAGTGTTGGATAATATTCATAAAATGAATTATCTATTAGATTTTCAATATAAATTAGATCCATATTAACGCTTGATTCAATGAAAGAAAATTCAATTCGAAACTTAAAAGGGAAGAAAGATATTTCTCCACCATCATGTCCTAGACTGAATCCACCATCAGCAATTTCGTATTCTTCTTCGGTCCCCTCAAATGTTTCTCGATCGAGTGATTCATAATCATAGAGTGATTCTGAGTTAGGGATTATTTTGAATTTTCTATTATTAGGTGAATCAAGAATCGTAAACGCTTGATTTTCTTCCCAAGAAGACACAGTACCAGCCGAATGAATTGAAGAGATTGCACCCCTATTAACGGCAGGCCTATTATACTCAATGATTGATTCATTCGCCTCATACTGATAATCAACGCCTTCCTCCCAAATATCTGAAGTCATTTCAATTTCAAAAATTAATTTCCTATTCACCTCACCATTCGTTATTAAGTTTTTATATGAAACGATGTCAGTAGATTTGTCCAATTTAAATTGAATTTCATTTGGGGAGAGCGGAAACAAGTTAGCTTTAAGAAATTTTAATGCCTTAAATAGTGAACTTTTCCCAGAACTATTTGGACCAAAAAGAAAAGTTAATGGGCGGAGTTCAATCTCAACATCTTCAAGACTCTTAAAATTTTTGATTCTTATATATGTCTTATCAGGTTGTTCCATATATATTATAAAATCCTTATTTCTGTTGGGATGAATTTTACCTTAGTGATCATTTGAGTTAAAAGATCTATTAATACTTTATCTATACATACATTACAAATATAAACAGTGCCAATATACATTTCGAGTATTTATAAATATGTCGCTAATTTATTGCACACTCAGAATAAGTAAAGTAATTATTGAAATGAATTTCCCTTTTGGATTTCAAAACAACTCTTGATTCTTCATACTTTATTACTGGAGTATTCATTTAATCTAATCGTTGCTTCTTTCAAGTATCAATGAGATAGATTCCTGAAGAAATTGTATTTCTCTTTTGACAAAATCGAGAGCCTGAGTTTCCTCAATAGTAAATCCTTCTTTTTCGTCCTTAATCAGGTATTTGGTATAGGCTGTATGTTTCTCCCAATATCTACTTTTTGCTGGTAATGACTTATCAACAAATTGATTGGATTTGAAGGATTGAGCTAACTTAATCTTGTTAGGGAAGTTAAATTGCCTGGGGTACGAAACCCTGCAAATAAAAACATTTCTTTCTTTTGAAAGAGACAGTCCAAAGGCAAAGTGAACGTACCCATCGTTTAATTTCCATTCACCTCTTACACTTACCCAATCTCCCACACGGGTTTGATAAACAATAAATCCCTTCCATTCAGCGTTAAATCCAGCTGCCCAGTTTTCACAATTTGCTTCAAGGTATTTTTTAATATTATTAAATAAACCTCTATAGCTCAATTTATTTTTTATGCCTTTTGTACTAAGCCTACTTAAAGATTCTATAGTTTCCCAATTATCTTCATCTTCTCCAACCAACATCTCAATTGAAATATATTTATCATTATCATCTCTATACCATTGAAACTTTAGAAGATAAATGGGGACACCACTTTCTTTTAAATATGAGACTGCTCCTAATAAGTCCTCCGAAAAGCTTTGTGCAAATAAAACATTAACGATTTCGGTACCAAATTGTGGAATGTTATTTACTTTATAGAATTCTTGAAAAGCTTGATGTAGAGAATTGTATGGCAAATCATATTTTTGAAAATATCCCTTAGCAATTTGTTCGAGTTCACGTTCTGATATTTTACTTAGCCACGAGCTATAGTCCAATATTTGAGCCATCATATCTCGTGGAGCAGAACCTTTTTTCAATTCTGCAATAATAATTCTTCCATATTTATCAACTGCTACCAAATCTAAGATTTTCTTATTTGCAGTCATTATCTGTCTTCCAATCAAAAGTATGGGTTCATTGAGCAGCACGTGGGGATTTGCTTGAATGAAATCCTCAATATCTTGTTCCAACAGATGTTCATCGCTTTGATTGATTGCTTCAGCTAAATTATCTTTTATATGATATAATCTCATAATAAGTTGCTGAGATTAGTTTGTTGAAAATGTTACTTTACTTCACCGACTCGGCACCCCCGAAGGATTTTAGGAGAGAAACGAGGGGTGTTATCCTAATCGCATCGTAATGTCACTTAAAAATATGAAATAGTTTTGTGGAAGTCTAAAAGTTTTTAATTGCTGATAAGCAATGGATAGTTTAAACAAAAAAAGGATGAATAATATCATCCTTTTATTAAGTGCGCAGAGACGGAATTGAACCGCCGACACAAAAATTTTCTGTGTTTATTAAGAAATCCTGTGAATCTCTTTCCACAATCCTGCTTACAATATTTTAGACCTAGTTGCTCTAAGTTGAATTTTTAATAAGTAATTTTCTTATATAGATAAGATAAAACATTTACCCTATAAGTCACTCGATTAGTCTTTCCTTTAAATTAAGTTATTTTTAATGTTGAATATGCTAATTCATAACCTTAAATTATATCGAAAAGAAGAAAGGTTATATGATGAACCATTTGAGAAAAGTCATTTTAATTTTGATTGGTATAATTAGCTTCGCATTGTTAAGATGTAGTGATCCGACCAGCCCGATAGTAACTGAAGGAACCGTTAAAATAAGTCTGAAAAGAGTTGGCAATATTACAGCACTTGGTAAGAGTTTAAACAACGCAGCATTCGTAACTATAAGCAGTGCCCAGGTGGTGATAGATGAGATTGAATTTGAGAACAGTTTTCGTGATTCACTCGACTTTGAACTGGAAGAACCCTTTGTAAAGGATTTGCTGGCTGGTACTACTCTTCATCAAATTGAAACTATCCAGATACCTTTCGGTAGTTATGAAGAAAGCGAAATTGAGATAGACGAACTAAATCCCTCGGATAGTACAACTTACGCTCAGAATCCTGAACTTCAGGATTTAAGTATTCTAGTGAAGGGATATTTAAATGATGATCCTCTCCAGACTTTTACATTTTCAAGTGCCTTAGAGGCAGAACAGGAGATGGAATTCGAACCACCTCTGGTACTAAATGAAGCATCACCTACCACAAATATTGTGTTAACAGTGAATATGGATATGTGGTTTGTTGATAGCGTCGGGAATCCCCTGGATCCAAATGACTTATCCAACAAGAACCAGATTGAAGAAAATATAAAAAACTCAATTGATGTGTTTGAAGATGAAGACGATGATGGTGAAGATGATGATTAGGCGAGAGTTGTTTTTATAATATTCACAAAAGTGTATTACGGTTTTTTCAGAATAAAAAATAATTTTCTAACAAATTTATAATAAAAAAAAGGATGAATAAAATCATCCTTTTATGAAGTGGGCAGAGACGGAATTGAACCGCCGACACATGGATTTTCAGTCCATTGCTCTACCAACTGAGCTATCTGCCCGAAAATCGAAATCAAAAATAAAAATTTTCAGAATAATCTCAAATATCATTCAACCGTTACGCTCTTGGCTAAGTTCCTTGGTTGATCGACATTCAATCCTTTTTTGACGGCAATATGATAGGCTAATAATTGTAATGGAATTGAGGTAAGAATTGGTCTGAGCATTTCAACGGTATCAGGGATTTTTATAGAGTAATCAACAAGCTGATCAATTTCATTATCGTTCTCGCTTGCAATAGCGATTAATCTGCCTCCACGAGCTTTTACCTCTTCAATATTGCTGATGACCTTACTGTATGTAGAATCTTTCGGCGCGATAAAAACAACAGGCATATTTTCATCGATCAAAGCAATTGGTCCGTGTTTCATTTCAGCTGCTGGATAACCCTCTGCATGAATATAGGATATCTCTTTCAGCTTCAGAGCACCCTCCAAAGCAACAGGAAATTGGTAACCTCTTCCAAGGTAAAGAAAATTGCTTGCATCTTTAAACTGCTCTGCAAGCTCTTCTATATTGCTGTTGAGATTTAATATTTTTTCTACTTTTTCGGGTAAACTTTGCAATGCTTTGACAAATTCCTTACCGTCTTCTTTACTTAAATTTCTTTTTCGCGCTATAAGTAATGTTATTAATGCAAGTACAACAAGCTGTGAAGTAAATGCTTTGGTTGAAGCCACACCAATCTCAGGTCCTGCGTGAATATAAACTCCCGCCATACTTTCCCTTGCAATAGTACTACCAACAACATTACAGATACCCAGAACAAGTGCCCCCCCGTTTTTAGCTTCCCTGAGTGCCGCCAGAGTATCGGCTGTTTCTCCACTTTGTGAAATAACAAGAACTGTATCATCCTGGTTGATTATCGGATTTCTATATCTGAACTCGGAGGCATATTCAATCTCGGTTGGAATCTGCGCATAATTTTCCAGCATATATTCAGCAACCAGAGCAGCATGCCACGAAGTTCCGCAAGCCGATATAATAATTCTCTTGGAGTTAACCAGCCTATCAAAAACATCTGAGATACCGCCAAGTTTAGCATTGCCGCTGTTCGGTAATAATCTTCCTCGCATTGAATTTCTAATTGACTCAGGCTGCTCCATAATTTCTTTTAGCATAAAGTGAGGATAACCGCCACGATCAATTTCATCAAGTGAAGTGCTTATTTCATGTATTTGTTTTTCTATCTCGACATCTGCAATAGTTTTTACTGTAAAATCATTTTGAGTAACCACTGCCATCTCGCCATCGTCAAGGTAAATAACCTGCTTGGTATGGGCAAGTATCGCAGAAACATCGGAAGCAATAAAGTTCTCATTATTGCCCACTCCTACTACTAAAGGAGAACCCTTTCTTGCTACTATAAGTTTATCAGGTTCGCCTTTGTAAACAACAGCAATACCGTAAGTACCTATTACTTCGTTCAAAGCCAGCTGGACTGATTTACAGAGATCATATTCTTTAGATAAATAACGGTCAATCAGTTGAGCCAAAACTTCAGAATCCGTGTCACTTGTAAAACTGTACCCGCTATTCTTCAGATCCTGTTTAATTGTTTGATAGTTTTCTATAATCCCGTTATGAATAAGGAATAATGTGTTATCTGAATTTCCATGAGGATGTGCATTTATCTCATTCGGAACTCCATGTGTAGCCCACCGTGTATGCCCGATACCCAATTTTGCATCTAAATTATTTGAGGATAATTTTTCTTCAAGTAAAGACACTTTACCTTTATTTTTTATTATGTATGTCTTATCCGGTGAAACGAGTCCTACACCTGCTGAATCATAACCTCGGTATTCCAATCTTTTCAGACCATTAATTAAAATCGGGACACAATTTTTATCCCCAATATATCCTATTATGCCACACATATTACTTCCTTTAATTACAAGATTAATTTAACCAACAAATAAATATAATCCATTCCGGATGTATTATAAAAGTGAATTCCTGTTTACCTAAAACGTACGGATTTATAAAAAACGTGTTAAACTTTAATAGAAAATTTTATGCCAATTCAAGTATTTGAATGAGAGTAAATTTTAAATAATCAGGATAAAATTTTCCGAAAGTAATCGATTGTAAGATTTAATCCATCAGCACGTTTTACCACTGGCTTCCAGTTAAGCAATTGATTAGCCTTTGTGATATCTGGCTTGCGAACTTTTGGATCATTTACAGGTAAATCTTTATAGACTATTTTGCTGTTACTCCCGGTTAATTCAATAACTTCTTCTGCCATTTTTTGAACTGTTATCTCATCCGGATTGCCCAAATTTACAGGATTAGCTTCATTGCTGATGAGAAGTTGATATATACCTTCTATCATATCCGATACATAACAAAAACTCCGTGTCTGCGATCCGTCTCCAAACACTGTTAAATCTTCGCCTTTCATTGCCTGCCCTATGAATGTTGGCAACGCTCTTCCATCACTAGGTCTCATTCTTGGACCGAAAGTGTTGAAGATCCTGGCAATCCGGGTTAGAACGTTATGATAACGATGATATGCCATCGCTAGAGCTTCGGCAAATCTCTTTGCCTCATCATAAACCCCGCGCGGACCAATAGGATCTACATTACCCCAATAATCCTCTTTCTGAGGATTAATTTCGGGATCGCCGTAAACTTCCGAGGTAGAGGCTAAGAGGAAAGTTGCTTTTTTTTCTTTTGCTAAACCCAATACTTTGTGTGTACCTAACGATCCTACCTTTAATGTTTGTATTGGAAGTTGGAGATAATCGATCGGACTGGCCGGAGATGCAAAATGAAGAATATAGTCTACATCCCCTGGAATATAGATATAGTTTGTAACATCGTGATTTATAAACAAGAAATTCTTGTTGTCTGCAAGATGTGATATGTTATCAGTATTACCTGTAATTAAGTTATCAACACAAAAAACTTTAAAACCTTCTTGAATTAATTTATCGCATAAATGTGAGCCCAGGAATCCGGCACCCCCGGTTATAACTGCTGTCTTCATATGTGTTTTATTTTAATCACTTGAAAATTGAATAGAACTCCATTTAAAATATTTATTCTCAACATCAAATCTTGAGTGTAACTTTACGTAATCCAAAAACCGTAACTATAAAACTCAATGCCGGTCCAATCAATATAAGACTTGCCAGATAATAAATCTGATACCTGGAAATAAAACTACTTATTAATTTGAATTGCATTGCCTGAACTGAAACGAAGTAATAAATTACAAGCGCGATCAAACTTGCCAGCAGACCGGTTAGTATCCCATTTAAAATAATCGGCATCTTAATAGTAGAAAGTTTAGCTCCAACAAGTTTCATTGTTTCCAATTCTCTTAACCGGTTCTGAGTTATCAGCTTGATTGTGCTGAACACCAGATATACTGCGATAAAAATCAAAATTGCAGTAGCAGTAAATAAATAATTCTTTCCCGAATCCATATACGAGAGAAGCCTGTAAACAAAGTCCTCTTTAAAGATTACTTCTTCAACCCATTCGATTTCAGCCATATTATTAATGATCGTGTTTAATGTGTCTTTTAATACAACTTCCGGTTCCAACGTAACGACAAATGATGCGGGTAAAGGATTATAATCTAGTATTTCCCGAAAATCCTCTCCGGTTTCCATTATAAAAGAAGCCGCAGCATCATCTTTACTGATGTACTTAACAGTGTTTACAAATGGTTTATCACTTAATTGTGATTGATAATTTTCTACTTCTGTTTCGTCAAACGGCTCTTTAATAAACACACTGATATTTATGTTGCTCTTCAATTTATGCTGAAAGATATTTGATAGCTGCAATGTAATCATCGATGCTTCGATTAATATTACCGCAATAGTAAGTGAGATTAGTGTAAGAATAAATGACGACTTTGCTCTAACAATTGATTTTAAAGCTTCCCTTGTCCAAAAAAGTATCATTTGCTCATCTCACAAAATAAGATGTTAAAAATTCGATTCATCAATCCACCTGGTGATCCGCCATTTTTGAGTGTCCGGATTTTTTCTAAGTGAAAGGTTTACCCGGCCATCAATCCTTACAACATCTGTCGGGTTGAATGTAACATTAAGATTAAAACTTCTAACTATATTCGCATTGAGAGAATCTACCGTACTCAGAACAATATTGTTCCAGATCAAATCAAGACGTTCTGTGTTTCTAAACAATCCATTA
>JASFSF010000051.1:0-10536 GCA_050114555.1 Ignavibacteria bacterium | reverse complement strand
TTATAGTTATGGATTTGAAATGTCCTTCCAGTAAAATGGAAAAGAAAAATTTATATGAAAACGTAGATTACCTAAAGCAGAATGATGAACTTAAATTTGTCATTGGTAACAGGGCAGATTACGATTGGGCTAAAGAGATAATAATAAAATTTAAAGTGACGGGAAAATGCAATGTTTTATTCTCAGCAGTTTACGGAGAACTTGAACCGGTTAAGCTGGCTGAATGGATTATCGATGATAAACTTAATGTGCGGTTCCAATTGCAGATGCACAAATATATATGGCATCCTGATACGAAGGGAGTGTGAATTAACACCGGATTAATTTCCAATATTAATAAGTAATAATAAATACTGATCTGTACATATGAAAATAGCAAAAGAATTTAATTGGGAAATGGGGCATAGATTACCTGAGCATTTCGGTCCCTGTACAAATATTCATGGTCATTCTTATAAAATGATTGTTGAGTTTGAAGGTGAATTAAATAAGGAGGGAATGGTTATTGATTTTTATGATGTTGAAAATATAGTTGATTCGATAATTAATGAACTTGATCATGCATTTATGGTTAAAAATGATGATAAAATTACCATTGATTTTTTGAATAAATTGAATTCAAAAAAAGTTGTTGTAGATTTTGTAGCAACTGCGGAAAACATATGTAAATTCATTGCCGATAAAATTATAAAAACCGACCTTCCCGGTAACATCGAAAAAATAGCAGTAAGAATTTATGAGACCCCGGATGATTATGCGGAAGAAACACGAAAATTATAAGTTATAAACCAACCTGTAAAAAACGGATTCGCGAATTCGCGGCATTTCACTATCATAATAGCACAAATAAATATTTTATAGAAAAGATACAGTCAGATTTTAGCTGAAGATATTTGAGCAGTGATATGAATTTCATCCGGTCTATCATTCTCTGCAGGTACAACTCCACCCATTATAAATTTACTCTCATATACTAGAAAATTCACCACATCCGGAAGACCATTCTTGATATTGCTCTTTGCATGGTTTAACTCATAATATTTTTTTATGTAATCATTAGCCAGGAGCTTTTGAATTTTTTTCACCATCTTTTTTACTTTTGGTTCATAAATCCCGACATTATTTCTCTTTAGGTATTCCACATTACCTTTTTCCTGCTCCCATATATAATTATTTACAAAAGGCACCTTCCCTAGAGATAAAATTTCCATAATAGTAGACGCACCGCACTTCGTTATAACTACGTCAGCTATGTTTAATAATTCATAAACATTGTTAACAAAACCATAAACCTTAATGCAAGAATCTGGATTTGATGATTTTATTTTATTTGCATTTTCAAACAACTGTTTATTTCTGCCGCAGAGCATAATAATAGACGCATTAAGATTTTTTTTCAACAATCTTTTTAATATTTTTTCTCCTTTTGGTATGCCATCACCGCCACCCACAATCAGGATAATCTTTTTGTCATCTGGCAGTTCTAATTCATTTTTTAAGCTTTCTACTTCTTGCACATCAAGTCTCTGAGAAAACTTTTCATTTACAACAAAAGGGAACATATAAACATCAGTCTCGGGGTATTGCTGTTTTATTTGGTCGGAAAGTTTTTCGCTAAACACAATATATTTTTGATTAGCATGGTGAAACCATATTGGATGTGCCGTGTAAGGATCGGTTACCATTGTGTAGAAAGGAATCTCTGTATTATATTTCTTTATTACTTTAATCACAGGCTTGATTGTAAAAAAATGCAGATTGATTATGATATCAGGTTTTTCATCTTGTATCACTTTTTTAATGTGAGGAGTTATAAAAAGCGAAACAATCCTGCTGGTAATTTTTCCAAGTAAAGGCGCTTTATTTAAACTATAAAGAAACTCAAAAACCCATTGTGCTTTTGCCTGAAGAATTCTGTAACCATCTTCGATAATATATTTTACCCATTTAGGGGAATTTTCCAGACCATCTACCATAACAGCTTCAGCGACATCAGACTTATATTTTTTCATGTAATCTGATATTGCCCGTGCAGGAGCCAGATGTCCGCCGCCGGTATTAAGATAAATTAATAAATATTTGGTTTTCTTCATTTGCTACCTGATAACCGGTGATGATTCTTTGTTCAAACGACCGTTCTCAAGAACTTCTCTAATTTTATATGTGCCAAGCTTTCTTACTTTTAAAAATCCGTTCCAGGCTGCTTCGGCAAGGATTCCTTTTCTCAATAATTGAAATAACCATTGATCGGTATAATCTGGATTTAACTGCTTAATCCCGGCTCCAGTCTCAAGAAGCCATTTCTTGTTAAAATTTTCCTGTGAACCTATTGACGGCGACATAATAATTGGCAGTCCTAATGCAGAATAGAAGGAAAGCTCGCTCGGTTTTGTCCACAATATATCGGTGTCTTTCAGAATGCTATTAAATAATTCAAAATATTTTTCTAATGAATCTGAATAAATCACTTGTATAAAATCGGAACCAGGAGCAATGTCTTTTTTTACGCGATTAAAAAAGTCAAGTACCGGCTTTTTAATTCCTGCGATAAGGTTAAGCTGAACTTCTCCCCTTTGTATTTTATCTTTTAAACTGTAAGCGATTTTTGCTCCGATTTCCTTTTGTGCACCCGCTCCCCCCACAGAATATGAAATAGTCAGAACTCTGTTTTCAGATTTATCATTGGATTCACCCAAATAAAAATCTACGTTTCTTCCATGTCTTAACCGGAATCTTTTTTCCGGATCCAGATGATGAAGTCGTCTTAACAAATTGTTTTTTAAAACAGACAAATTTTCATTTCCTAAAAGTTCTGTTGGTAGGGGGAATCCTGTATAATGTATCCTGTCCTCAGGCACGCCGTAAAGTTTTAATCGCTGTGCCGCTTTCCCGCAAGGAACGAAATACTCAATCCTGCTTTCCCAAGGCTCTTTTGCAACCCAAACTCTGTTTATATCTGCATCACAAATAATGCAGTAAATTTTATGATAGCCGTTCATATCCGCAGCTACAGCCGGAGCATAAAATGAAGTAACAAGTGGAAGAAAGTCGGTCTTTATCGTTTCAAGCATGCCGCTGCACAAACCACCTTTAATTGCAGATTCGAGGAGATTCACCTGAAATGTTGTATTAGACATGTTTCGAATCGGATAAAATGATGGAATGCGCATCATAGCATCCCATATGGAAAAAAATGGTGTCCCGATTACAGGAATGCTTTTTGCTCTTGAAAAAAACTCATATGTATTTAAAATTCTTTTCCAAAGTTTACTTTCAGTTTTAGAAGTTGCTTCTGATGATCCTACCGTTAATATCCCGTTCTTACTTAAGTAGGAAATTGGGAAGATAGCCCTTTGATGGCCATAACCCATATCAGCCGAGACTAACCATGCTTTTGTATCAGTATACATTATTTATAAATTCAATTGAACACTTTGTGGAAATAGATAGTGTAGTAATGTGTTCTGTTTGATGTGAATGATTACACTTCTTATTACTAACCGTGAACCGTCTGCGAATTTTCCGGGGAATCAATTGGTTCCCCATCTCTTTTTTTAGCAAAGTGATCAATGATCCATTCGAAAAAAAATGATGAAAAAATTGCTATTCCTGCCAGTATATATTCTAACATTTTATAATTTAATCCTTATATGATTATTGAAAAGAAAGTTAAATAATGAATGTAAATAGAATATTAAGTGCGTGTTAAAATATCATTAATTAAAGGAGAGAATCTAGCCTTTCAGGAAATCTAAAAACCCACTTTTTAATATGTATCAGAATAATTCTGAAGAATTGCCGTTTGAAGTTGAGAAGACCGTTTGGAATGAATTAAAAGAGCAATCTCTTTTGCAAGTGTTATTACGAGGCGAACACTCGTCGGATTCATCGTTGTGTGATTGCTTTTCTTCAATAGAGTCCATTAAATCAATTCTGAATAAAATAGATATAAAGAATAAAATTCTGGCGAGTATATATTCCAACATTATTATCCTGATTTTGTAATTATTGATTGCTAATATAATGGGGTGTGTTACTAGAATATTATGAATGGATTAACATATTATTAATAATTAGCTGAGAAACATCCCATCATTCCATTCTGATAAAGATTATGCAGATTCCTTTCTTATATAGAAGTTTTTCGCGTTATCTGCTGAATTAAAATAGTCCCTTGGTAATTTAATTATTTCACAATCGATCCCCGCAGGTGTTATTCTTGCAATATTGAATTTGAGTTTCTTTGAATTGACACATTTAATTGAACCCCCGGCATTTAGAAAATTCACATCAGATTTTTGATATGACTTTGTTTCATGCAAATGCCCGTGTAGCACAAGGTCGATATTGAACTTATTAAAAATTTTTAGAAGCTTTTTCTTTTTCCGCAGTTTCATGGTTTGTTTTTCAATATTCTGCCATAAACCGGCTGCGGATAAATTATTCGGATTTTTGATTTTGTTGAAATGGTGATGAATAAGAATAACTTTATATTTTACGAGTGATTTGAACTTCAGAAGTAATTCTGTCAATTCAGATTGTTGCCGGTAGGACACTTCACCATTTGAAGCAAAAGGATTAGTAACTGAAGAATACTCTGCGTTTGAATTTATACCGATGAACAAAACATCTTTAACGATTTTTGCATACGGGTATGACAAAAGGTCGCTTCTGTAAACACAATTATCGAAAGTGTGTTCAAAAATCGAATTGAACACTTTAATTTTTTCATTATAGTTTGCATTGCGGCACCTTTCAGGATAGGTAAATATTTCTTCCGCTTTCTGAACTCCGCCATAAATATCGTGGTTACCAATTATAACTGAGAGTTTCTCCCCGTTGTAGAAACCGAAGGATTTAAGTGTTTTTTTTAGAATTTTCAGATCGACTTCGCTTGCGTCGTCTGTCAAATCACCTGTGATTGCCAGATGATCAACATTTATTTCATTACAAAAACTTAATAAGGATTTTATTTCCCTGAGATTAGAATCCCTGTAAATCGTATTTAAATGAAGATCTGATATGTGAGCTATTTTCATATTTTAATTTTTGTTTAAAATTAAATATTGAATGTGAATTGAGATTAAAGAAAATGTTAAGAAATCATTATATCACATTGTAGCAGGCAATTCTCAGGAAGGAATTGAGTTGGCGAGTGAGATGTATAGTTTTACTTTACCATTTTCTCAAGCTTTGCAATCTCATCCCTTAAAGAAGCTGCTTTTTCAAATTCCAGATCTTTAGCTGCCAGGTGCATTTGTTCTCGTAGCTGTTCGATCAAATCCTTTTTCTGCTCTTTATCCATATACTTTAATACAGGCTCGGCAACTTTGGCAAATCCGTAATCTTCGTTCTCATCTCTTCTTCTTACGTCAGCGATTGAAGTAGAGTTCATAATCTCATCTACACTTTTGTAAATGGTTTCCGGAGTTATACCGTGAGTCTCATTATATTCCTGCTGCAGTTTTCTTCGCCGGTTTGTTTCACTTATCATCTTTTGCATCGATTGAGTTATTACATCAGCATACATGATAACAACACCGTTTACATTTCTTGCTGTTCGTCCTGCTGTTTGCATTAAAGATCGCTCACTTCTCAAAAACCCTTCTTTATCTGCATCTATTATCGCTACAAGTGAGACTTCCGGGAGATCCAAACCTTCTCTCAACAGATTTACACCTACTAATACATCAAACTCACCCAATCTTAAATCGCGTAGTATTTCGACACGTTCAAGAGAATCAATATCGCTGTGAATGTAACGAACCTGGATATCAATTTTGTCCAGATAGTCAGAAAGATCTTCTGCCATCTTTTTCGTTAAGGTTGTAACAAGCGTTCGTTCCTTCTTTTCAGCACGAAGTCTGATTTCTCCAATCAGATCATCAATTTGTCCTTTTACCGGTCTTACTTCAATTGCAGGATCAAGCAATCCGGTTGGTCGAATTATTTGCTCAACAATAACTCCGCCGCACTTTTCCAGTTCATAATCCGATGGGGTGGCGCTTACAAAAATTGCTTTGTTAATTTTAGAGTTGAATTCCTCAAATTTCATCGGTCGGTTATCTAATGCCGACGGCAAACGGAAACCATATTCTACAAGGGTGCTCTTTCTTCTTCGGTCGCCGTTATACATTGCCCGTAATTGCGGAATTGTAACATGAGATTCATCGATTATCAAAAGGAAATCATCCGGGAAATAATCTAAAAGCGTATATGGTCTTGTACCCGGTTCTCTACCGTCCATGTGCCTTGAATAATTTTCAATGCCTGCGCAGTAACCTATTTCTTTAATCATTTCTATATCGAATCTTGTTCGTTGTTCGATCCTTTGAGCTTCAAGATACTTCTCTTCTTTTCTAAAAATTTTCAGTTGATCTTTTAATTCTTCTTCAATTGCGTAAATTGCTTTTTGCAGTTTGTCTCTATCGGTAACAAAATATTTAGCAGGGTAAACAGGCGATGATTCAACTTCTCTAATTATATCTCCGGTCACTGAATCGATAATCGATAGTCTTTCAATTTCATCATCCCAGAATTCAATTCGTAAGGCTTCTTCGTATTGAAAAGCCGGAATAACTTCCACCACATCACCTCTTGCCCGGAATGTACCCCTGGTAAAATCGGAATCGTTTCGCACGAAATGGATATCTATCAAATCACGCATCAGTTTTTTTCTTTGAATCTTATCACCTTTTTTTATAAAAATAATCTGGTCGGCATATTCCTGCGGCGCGCCAATTCCATATATACAGCTAACGCTAGCAACTACAATCACATCCGATCTGCCTTCTATTAAGGAAGTTGTTGCTTTTAATCGCAAGCGATCGATCTCTTCATTAATTGAAAAATCTTTTTCTATGTAGAGATCACTTTTCACTACGTATGCCTCCGGCTGGTAGTAATCATAATAGCTGATAAAAAACTCAACTGCGTTATTTGGGAAGAATGTTTTGAACTCAGAATAAAGCTGGGCAGCAAGGGTTTTGTTATGAGATACAACAAGAGTAGGCTTATTGATTTCTTTTATTACGTTGGAAATGGTAAAAGTTTTACCGCTTCCGGTAACTCCAAGCAGGGTTTGATATTGCTCGTTGCGTTTTAATCCCCCTACCAGTTGTCGGATGGCCTGTGGTTGATCCCCCGCTGGTTTATAGCTTGAAACCAGATTAAATTTATTCATTCTAGTTATCTAATAGAACTGAATGAGCGTGAAAAGAATCTTTGTTAAGATGACCTTTTAATATAACGATGGAAGCAGATTCAAATCCGGCGGGAAGTTCGTCAGCATTAATTAATACCTCTTCACCCGCCCTATCCCTTGCGTAAAAAATATTATTGTTAATTCCTTTTTCCAGAACAATTTGAACCCGGATATCTTTTACAGCGCTATTATTCACATCGAATTCTGAGAACAATCCGAGTCTGTCATCGGATTTAAAATATATAAAATATACTATAACTATAACGACGAGTACAAGTAACGGCAATATTAATTTTTGAAGTAGTTTCACAACGATTCCTTACTTTAATTGGAGAGCAAATTTAGTAATTTTAATATTTAGTAAAAATGGAAGACTGTTTGTTTAGCAAGGTGCAATATAATTATACATCTTAATAAAGATTATTACCAGAGAGGTTAATTATTACAAATATATATTATAATTTCATGCGGCAATCAAACAGGTAAAAGAGGAAGGTTAAAGGTATTATTGTGGATAAATATTTTGCAATTTTGTTACAATTTCATAATTTTCATCAAAAATTATTCCATATTAAGTATTTATGCTTATATCTGTTCGTGGCACGATTGTAAGAAGTGAAATTGCTGATACGCCGTTTATTTGCGATGTTAATAAATGCAAAGGTGCCTGTTGCACATTTGAAAGTAAATATGGTGCACCGTTAAGAAAAGATGAAGTCGGTAAAATTGACAAAATACTGGATGAAGTAAAACCATATTTATCTAAAAAGCACGTAGATGCAATTGAACAATTGGGATTCTATGATAAATCGGATGATGAATTATTGATTAGCAGCATAGAAAAAAAGGACTGTGTTTTTGTATTTTATGAAAATAATATTGCAAGATGTGCAATTGAAAAAGCGTTTGAAGATGGGAAAGTTGAATTTAAAAAACCAATTTCCTGTCATCTCTTCCCGATAAGAGTAAGTGATTTCGGTGGTGATGTACTTAGATTTGAAAAATTCGAGGAGTGTGATCCCGCGTTTAAAAAGGGGGAATCAGAAAATGTTACAGTAGCAGAGTTCTGTGAAGAACCGTTGGAAAGACTTTACGGTGAAAAATGGTATCTAGATTTTAAGAAAGCTATCGGAAGGTAAAATGTTATCACTTAATCTGAAATTATCACAACAGCAAAAGCTCTCACCACAACAAATTCAATATCAAAAATTGCTTCAGCTTAATACGCTTGCATTAGAGCAGAGAATAAAAACAGAGCTGGAAATGAATCCAATTCTTGAGGAGGAATTTGAACTTGCCCAGGAACAGGATGAAAAAGATAAAGACAATGAAGTTGAGGAAGTAAAAGATCCGGATGAAGAAGAATTTGAAATGGAAGATTTCATGAATGATGATGATCTGGATCATGAAAAGATAAATCGAAGCAGCGATGAGGAAGTTTACCATCCCCTGGCTCCTGTTCGTGAAACCCTAACGGAACATCTGTTGGAGCAGCTAAGGTTGATAACGCTTGATGACGATCTCAGGCTTCTGGGTGAAGAAATTATTGGTAATCTTGCAGCGGACGGCTATTTGAAACGCGAGTTTGATGAAATTCTCGAAGAACTTGAACTATTTGAACACGTTAAGATCGATCCTGAAAGAGCAGAAAATCTCTTGCATACAATTCAGCATTTTGATCCAATCGGAATTGCATCCCGAAATCTTCAGGAGTGTCTATTAATTCAGCTAAGAGCATCAAAGGATGCTGATGAGTATTATAGTTATCTTGCCCAAAAAATGCTTCAGGAATTCTTTGATGATTTTACGAAGAGACGATTCGAAGCCTTGAAGCAAAAAATGAATCTTACAGAAGATTCACTTAAAAAAACAGTTGAGCTTATTCAAAGTTTAAATCCCAAACCCGGCGAAGGAAATTCAGAATCTGAAGAATTAAACCAGATAACACCGGATTTTGTTCTGGAGAAAGTTGAGGATAACTTCATTATAACTCTCAATGACAGGAGCATGCCCTCGGTAACTATAAGCAGACAATACCTGGAAATGTTTACTTCCCGTAAAAAGAAAAAAAGAAAAAAGAATAACCGGGATAAGGAAACGTATAAATTTTTGAGGGAAAAATTTGAATCTGCCAAATGGTTCATAGCCTGTATTCAACAGAGAAGAGAAACATTGTTAAGAATTATGCAGGCAATTCTCGAAAGACAATTTGAGTTTTTTGAAAAAGGGGCAAAGTATCTTAGACCGATGATTTACAAAGACATTGCCGAAGCTATAAACATGGATATATCAACAATCAGCAGGGTAGTTAACGGCAAATATGTTCAGAGTCCGATGGGAATTCATGAACTAAAATATTTCTTCAGCGAGGGATTGTCCACGGATTCGGGTGAGGAAGTTTCAAACAAACATATTAAAGAACGTTTGAAAGAAATTATAGACGAAGAAGATAAAAAGAAACCTTTCAGTGATGATAAGCTTGCGGAATTGTTAAATAAAGAAGGTATTCATATAGCCAGGAGAACAGTAGCAAAATACCGGGAGCAATTACGCATACCGGTTGCAAGGTTAAGAAAAGAATTATAATGTCTTACGTTGTCGATGTATTTATTATAATTTTACTTTTTGCTACCTATTCATTTGTACATTCCTACCTCGCTTCCCTGGAAGTAAAAAAAAGCATTAGAAAAAATTTTGGCGATCTAATAGCATTTTACAGGCTTGGGTATAATCTTTTTGCAATTCTGTCATTCTATTTTATTTATGAAATTGCACCCAAACCTCATTTAATCATATATGATTTGAGTCAACCGTTCGATATCATTGTACTGATTCCCCAGATGATTGCACTTATCGGGGTGTTTTGGTCTTTTAAGTATTTTTGCGTTAGCGAGTTTTTCGGGTTGAATCAAATAAAAAGGTATTTTAAAAAGGAATATTCTTCGGAAATGGACGAAGAACTAACTTTAACATTCTTAGGCCCTTACAAATATACGCGGCACCCTGTTTATCTTTTCACGATATTATTTTTAGCTTTCAGACCAACAATGGATTTGATCTATCTCACTTTTTTTCTCATGATAGTTGTCTATTTTTATATCGGTTCAATATATGAGGAAAAGAAAATGATTGTCCACTTTGGAGAGGACTATATAAAGTATCAGAATGCTGTTGGTCGTATTTTCCCATTATTACCTCTAAAAGCATATAATCCGGAAGAATTAGTAGAAGCATAAATTGCCAAAGGAGTTCAAATGAATATGAATTTTGAAGCAACAACAATATTGGGTATAGTTCATAATGGAAAATCAGCATTAGGCGGAGACGGGCAG
>JASFSF010000050.1:0-10544 GCA_050114555.1 Ignavibacteria bacterium | reverse complement strand
CTGCTTGCTTTCTACCCCAATCATCAAAATAAAGTTTCCTGGTCCCTTCCTGTGATCCGGTAATCTGGTATTCTATTATACCGGACTTAACACCGAATATCTTTTTATCAGCGATTGAAAATTTCTTCGGTCTATTATTTAAATCGGGAACGTTCCCGGTATCTGTTTTCTCATCGGAACAAGCACAGAATAAGCTTGTAACAAAAATTAATATCAACGTGAAAGATATTTTTTCTGTTAAATGATGCGGCATAGAGAGTTTGTGAAAATTTATTCCTTAATGAGATTAAAGATAGGTTAATAGCTGGATAAAGTGAACATTTGAATTCAACCGGAAATAAAAATGTCATCCGGCTGAACCAGGATGACATTTTTTCAAAAACAACTCTTTATTAATCGTTAGTTGAAAATGATTAAAAACTAAATTCTAATCCTTTCATAAAGTATCTGCTAAGAACTAAAACGGTGACTGAATTTCTTCTAAAGTCACATCAGACGGAACTTTTAATTTTTCAGGATCATAATTGGACCCAAGTATAAACTCTATTACTTTTTCTACCACATTGGCAGTCCCTGTAGTAATCGATTCCATAACATAATTTTTGAACGTCCAGATTTCCGAAACGCTCTCCATACCCATCATATTTGTAGTTGCTTTTATACCGGTACAAATTTGTCCCGCAATTTCCCTTGTCCCCAGATTCTCGGTTTCTGTGTTTGTAGCGTCTTTCAGACCTTCAGCCATCTTCATCATATCATCTTTAGACATACCCGATAGTTTGCCGGCAACATCAATCTTCATTTTTGTTCCCTTCCTGGTTTCGGGATCATAAGTAATAATCCAGGGGCCATCATTGATAATAACCCTCTTCTCCACTTCTTCTATGTCTGCCATACTGATAATTCTTTTTTCGGTTTGGTAAATTGCCATAAGATCTCCATGCCTGGCAATAAAAAACTCCTGTGAGTTTTCAGTTTTTACTCCCATCATATCAGTTGTGATGTTCTTTTTTCCACGTGCACTTTCAAAACCAAACTTTTCTAATTCTTCTTGTAATTCTCCCTGTGCATGTAAGTTAGCTGAACTAAGAAATAATAAAGCAATCAGGATTGATAATCTATCTCTGAAAGTTGATTTAAATAATTCCATTGAATATATCCTCTGTTATTAATTGATTAAACTATAACTTCACAAACTCAACTCTTCGGTTCTTTGCCTTTCCCTCAGGTGAAGTATTATCACTAACAGGATTTTTCTCTCCGAACCCTTTTGTCTCTAATCTCGATTCATCTATTCCTAATTCCACCAGCGCATTTTTTACGGACTTGGCTCTAGCTTCAGATAATAATTGGTTGGAATCATCATCTCCATCACTGTCAGTATGGCCCTGTACACTTAATCTTATGTTTGGATTTTCATTCATCAAGTTAGCGATTTCATTTATCACACCCATTGATTCAGGTTTTATTGAAGCTTTATTCACATCAAAGCGAATTCCGGTTGTAACGATCTTGCCATCGGTTATCAATTTATCATATAACTCAACACCACCCTTGGCGATTCTAATATTCTTAATTATGGCGGGATCATCTTTTGCTGCACCATGACTTAAAGCAGAGATAACAAAAGAAGTTGGTCGTTCTTTGATATTAGGAATATTTAAAACCCTCGTCTGGTCAAAATAAACCTTCATTGCTCTAATGTTAAATGAAATTGCTATATGATGCCATCCTTCATCTTTTGCGCCTTCACCCGGTTCTCCAAAAAAGTTGCCCATAGATACTTTGTATTGCCTGATATCCATTCTCTTCTGGTTATTGAATTTTAGATAGTAGGCTTCGTTGTATTTGGTATGATAATAAATATCAAACTCTAGTGTAAAAATTTCGGGGAGATATTCCTCGCTGCTCATAAGCGGCATAATTTCTGTTCTGTTCATTTGTAATGCAATTACATTTTCACCACCGAATACGGCTATTTCAGCATTTCCTTTTTTCAGATCCCATTTGGAAGGGAATTCACCATGTTTTTCATTCTCCAGATCATCTTCAAAAATTATTTCATCACCTGCAACAAAGTCATATTTGGACCAAACTTTTAATTCAGCAGACGGTTTATCATCAAGTGATGGTGATTTGTTCTCTTCATACTCAACCGGCTTATTCTCCTCAGGCGGCGTGTTCTCATCTTCATCCGACTCACCGTTGTCTTTTTCTTTATCCTCCTCAAATACTTCTTTCTTTACCTCATTTTCAACTTTTTTCTTTACTTTTTTTATAACATCGAACTGTGCAAAAGAGGCGGAGGAGAACAGCAATACAATTGCCGCGGCAAGGATTGTAATTACGTATTTCATTTTATTCCTTTCTTTAGTTGCTATAATTGATTTCAAATCGTTCGTTTTTGATTAACTAAAAATCTTCCGTGAAAGTAAGGAAGTTGAAGACTACTTCCCCAAAGTTTTTAGCGTATCGATCTTATCTTAACAAAATCCTTTGGATTGATCTGGAAAATTGTGCAGGATATTGAACTGTTAATCACAACGAATATATATATTAGTATCAATTAGGTCAAGTCTTTGCTGCTTAGTGTTGAAATAGTATGTCTTGTGATCAATTGTTCTTTTCGCGACAGTTAACAAAAATTAAATATTACATTATGATAATATTGTTAATGGTGAAACCGGCTGTGATTGTATTTCAAATCAGATTAAGTTAACTTTAAAAACACCATAAAAACCGATATTTAGTTGAAATCAAAAGAAAACTCAAATAAAAGTAATAGCCTCAAAGTTTCCACAGATCCGGTTAAGGATAATTCCCAAAGTGGTTCACCGGTAAAAAAACCGTCAAGAAGAAGATATTATGGAAGGAAAAGAAGATACCCGCAACGATATGGCAGCGGAAATAAATCTTCGAGATTTAAAATATCTTTTAAAAAAGTATCAATAGTGATCCCTCTCTATAACGAAGAGGATTCTATTCATCCATTAACTAATGAGTTGAAAAAAGTAATGAATCCTCTTGGTATTCAGTATGAGGTGCTATTTGTCGATGACGGCAGTAATGATTCCTCATTGAAGAATTTAAAACAAATTTGTCATACCGACAGAAAATTCAAATATCTGAGTTTCAGGAAAAATTATGGTAAATCTGCTGCGTTACAAGTAGGATTTAAACATACCAGTGGTAATGCTATCGTAACCATGGATGCTGATCTACAGGATGATCCGAATGAAATTCCGAACCTATTAAAAAATCTTGACCAGGGATATGATCTTTGTTCGGGCTGGAAAAAACAAAGACAGGATCCTTTTATAAAAAAAATATCTTCCAGGTTTTTCAATTTTGTTACAAGATTGATCACAGGAATTAAAATTCACGATTTTAACTGCGGATTAAAAGCTTACAGGAAGGAAGTAGTAGAAAGTTTCAATATCCGCGGTGAACTACACCGGTATATGCCGGTACTGGCGAAGTGGCAGGGCTTTACAGTAACTGAAACTGTAGTAAAACACTATCCGAGACGTTACGGAAAAACTAAATACGGAATTTCCAGATTTTTTAAAGGATTCATTGATTTAATAACGGTTTTCTTTTCAACCAGGTATATAAAACGGCCACTTCACTTTTTTGGATTCTTCGGCGCTCTCTCATTTCTGGCCGGTTTTATTGTGCTGGGATATTTAACTGTCTTGTGGTTACAAGGTCAGTCGCTTAGCAACCGTCCTATGATATTTCTCGGAATGCTGCTTATCATAGTCGGTGTTCAGCTTTTCTCAGTAGGACTACTTGGTGAAATGCTTGTTCACAGTTCGGTGGACGATAGTGAATACGTAATAAAAGAAAAAAGTTAAAAAGCTTGCTCATCGAATATACATTTAGATTGATAATCTAATCCCAGTATTTACCAATGCATTACGACCCGATTAAAAATATTTTTGCAGGAATTATAAAAAAAATACCAGCGCTTAGAATTCTTTTTTACAGGATTCTTGACATCATGTTTTTAAGATCGTGGTACGTTCGAAAAGAACTAAAGGAGCTTCGTAAAATTTTTGGAAATGCTGTAATAAACATTTTTGATGCCGGTTCCGGTTATGCCCAGTATACTTACTACATGCAAAAACATCTCCAGCCATGTTCAGTATATTCAGCGGACATTAAAGGGGAGTGGATTGAGGACAGCAAACAATTTTTTGAATCAAGAAATATTAATAATGTTAGTTTTGGAGTTGAAGACTTAACACAAATCAATCATCAGGATGAATTCGATATAATTATTTGTGTCGATGTGATGGAGCATATCGAAGAAGATTTAAAAGTATTTGAAAATTTTCACCAGGCACTAAAAAATAACGGTTGCTTATTAATAAACACCCCATCGGTTTTTGGCGGTAGTGATGTTCACCATCATAATGATGCAAGCTTTATAAGTGAACATGCTCGCGATGGATATTCCAGCGAAGATCTTGAATCGAAATTAAAACCTCTGGGTTTTGAAACGCATAAGTCGAATTACACATATGGATTTTGGGGAGATAAAGCCTGGCGTCTTGGAATAAAATATCCCATGATGCTGCTGGGCATATCCAGATTATTTTTTATTGTTTTACCATTGTATTATTTGATTACCTTGCCATTCACTTTTTTAATGATGTATATTGATTATTCGTCAAACAATAAAATTGGGTCCGGGATTAATTTTATTGCCAGGAAAAAATAAATTTGTTGTTAACTAAGGAGATTAGATGGCTTCAAAACAAAAAAAGGATCAGAAAAAAAGAAAAGTACAGCGGGAAACTTTTCTAAGCAGCTTTAGTCTTGATAAATTTATTCCCCCTCGTTATCAAATTTTTTCATTAGTTGCAGTAATTCTTTTAATATTTCTTTTCTTCTATTCACCTTTGTACTTTGGCGGCAAAACATTCCAATCGGGTGATATTGTTACCAGTAAAAGTGCAACCACGTACCTGGATAATCACGAGGATGGTTATACACTGTGGAATCCTTATATATTTTGTGGGATGCCTGCATATGCAATAGCAGTTGGATACAAGTGGTTCAATCTTATTTATGTGGTTACAAATACTGTAAGAGAAATTTTTTCTTCTCCTTTTGTAATAGATTATGCAAAATGGACATTTTATCTGGTTGCGCTGGCTTTTACCATGTTCCTGTTTATGTTTCGCAGAACCGGCAATAAACTTATAAGTTTTCTTGTTTCTATTGCGACGTCTTTCAGTACGGGTCTCGTGGTTTTTCTCTATATAGGACACGTAACAAAGCTTACCGCTATTTGGTGTTTCCCATTGATATTGCTGCTGCTCCTTAATTTTCAGAAGAAGATTAGTTTTGTTGAGATGATCTTGTTGATAATTATTCTGGTTATGATGTTCTTGGGCTGGCACGTTCAAATCATTTTTTACATTTTCTTTGCTGTACTTATATATTTCTTATATTATTTCTTTCGATCGTTTAAGATTAAAGATAAGTTACTCACGACTCAATTGATTAAATCTGCAGTTGTGTTTTTGTTTGCAATTGTCATTGCTTTACTAATCCAATCTGATAATTTTACTCAAATTTGGGAATACAATCCTTATTCAACTCGTGGGTCAGAAAGTATTCTTGAGAAAGAATCGGAACCAACCGGACAATCGGAATCTGACTTTTACCAGTATGCTACAAACTGGTCATTTTCTCCCGGGGAAGTTCTAACATTTATTATTCCTTCTTACTATGGGTTTGGCAAGTCTGTTTATCAGGGTCCTCTCACACAAAATCAACCGGTAGAAGTAAATACATACTTTGGTCAGATGCCTTTTGTTGATGTTGCAATGTACATGGGTGTTGTCATTTTCTTTCTTGCGGTTTTTTCTATGATTATAAATTGGAGGGATCCGCTTGTAAGATATTTAACTATCCTCTCAATAGTCGCATTACTGATATCGTTTGGAAGGACCTTTCCATTAGTTTATGATTTGATGTTCAACTATTTCCCGTTCTTTGACAAGTTCCGTGTACCATCCATGATACTGGTTCTTGTACAATTAAGTTTCCCGATTTTAGCAGGATTGGGAATTGCCAGAATCATATCACTTAAAAAGGAGTCGGACAGGAGAGCGGAAAAACTTGTAAGAAACACTGCCTTAATATTTTCAGGATTGTTATTTGTTACATTGATTCTTGCTTCACCCATTCGCGAATGGTTTATTGAAAGGATCAATGAATCAGGAAGAGTTACTCAGGAGATAAATGCTCTGCGTGATTATATGGCCGATATGTTTATTGGTGATGCCCGGTTTGCTTTTTTCATTTGTGCTGCGGCTTTTGGTTTGATCTATGCGTTTATAAAATCCAAGCTCAGTGCTGATCTAATGGTTGTAGCAATAGCAGCCCTGGTTTTAATCGATATAGTTAGAATTGATGTAAGAGGTGAAACGTATGTTGAACAATCAAGCATCGATCAGCAATTCATCAAGCCGGAATACATTCAAGCTATAGAATCTTTTAACGATGAATCAGTTTATAGAATTCTAAATCTGAAGCAGGACCGTTCACCCGGATCGGTTGCAACAAACCAAAATTTCAATGCATATTTTCTCCAGCAGGATCTTTATGGATATTCCGGAATTAAACCAAGGGGATACCAGGATTACATGGATGTATTAGGCAATCCGGCAAATCCGACTTTGTGGAGAATGCTAAATGTTAAATACATCGTATTCAATGAAAAATTAAATTATCCCGGTCTAAGTTTAACCTATTCGGGCAATAATACGTTTGTATATAAAAACGAACATGCTTTACAACGTGCCTATTTTGTTAATTCTGTTGAAACTAAAGAGAGTATTGATATACTAAATTTAGTAAAGAATAATCAATTCGATCCGAAAGCGGTTGCATATCTGGACCAGGATTCCATAATTTCTGATAAACCGGATAGCACTGCATTTGTGAGAATTGAAAAATACGGGGATGAAAAAATAATATTGGATGTTAATGCCAGCGGGAACAATTTTATGTTTTTGGGAGACACATATTTTACTAATGGTTGGAAAGCTTACATTGATGAAAATGAAACCAACATTTACAGAGTTAACCACAATTTCCGGGGAATATTAGTCCCGCAAGGAAGACACAAAATTGAATTTATTTATCTCCCGGAATCGTTTGTGATTTCGAAATATTTAGCTTTAATCCTAAGTTCTTTAACTATTATTGGATTTATAGTTGGGATGGTTTTTAGAGTTAAGCAAAAAGATTCATCAACTAATGTATAGAACGAAAAAGCTTGTCTGAAAATGATAACATAAAGACTAAAATCAACTTCAAGTCAGAATCTTTCATAAAATATTTTAAAAACACTTCCTGGCTTTTCGGCGAAAAAATTCTCAGAATAATAATATCTCTAATAGTAACTATTCTTGTGGTTCGTTACCTGGGTCCGGAACAATTCGGTTTACTAAGCTATGCAATTAGTTTTTATGGTTTGTTCTCGGCTATTTCTATACTCGGCCTGGAAAGCATTTCAATAAGAGAACTGGTGAAAAATCCCGAAAGTCGAGATCAAATTTTAGGTTCTGTATTTATTCTTCGGCTGGCTGGAAGCATTCTGGCTATAGTTCTTATCTTGTTAATACTTGTCATATTTAAAGAATCGAACAATGTTTCAATTTTAATTTTAGTTGTTTCAATCTCTGCAATTTTTCAATCTATAAGTGTCATTGATTATTTCTTCAGGGCAGAAGTAAAAGCCAGGTACTCAGTTTATGTAATGACCGGTTCTGTGCTGGTTACATCGGTCTTCAAAATTTTTCTGATAATCTTAAAAGCACCATTAATTTATTTTGCAATTGCTTTTTCGGTTGAATTCGCTGCTATGGCTTTTGGATTTGTGCTTGTTTATAAATACAACAAGTTAAAAATCTTCAACTGGAAATTTCAAAAGAACATATCTGTTAATCTGTTGAAAGATTCCTGGCCTTTGATACTTTCTGGATTGGTGATCGCCGTTTATACGAAGATCGACCAGGTGATGATAAAAAATATGCTTAATAGTACAGAGTTAGGCTATTATGCTGTAGCAGTTAAATTGAGCGAGGCATGGTATTTCATCCCGATTACATTAAGTAATTCTCTTTTCCCGGCTATAGTTAATGCAAAAGGTATTGGTGAAGAATTTTACAACAACCGGATGCAAAAACTTTATGACATTTTAGCATGGATTGCGATTGCTATTGCAATACCTGTAAGCATTTTTTCATATTTGATAATCAGTATAATTTTTGGGAATGAATTTATTACGGCAGCCCCGGTTCTAACAATTTATATTTGGGCAGGAGTAGCCGTATTCCTCGGTGTTGCCAGCAGCCAGTACCTAATTACTGAAAATTTTACAAAGTTATCTTTTTTCAGAACCTTCATTGGAATGATTTTAAATGTCCTGCTTAATTTAATCTTAATTCCTGCATTTGGAATAATCGGTGCTGCATATGCAACTTTAATTTCTTACAGCATTGCCGTATTTTCGATTGTGCTATTTCCTAAAACCGGCAAACAATTTTTAATGATGATGAAATCAATCTTTTTAATAACATTTGCAAAATATTTAGCTGAAAAATGGGATTCACTTTCCGCCAAAAATTAGAAACGTTTTGGATTTTAATTAAAGAGCCTAAAGTATTAAAAAGTCTTTTGTCTCTGCGAACGTTTGGTTATTTAATCGATGTTGGTTGGTTCCAGGCTTTTAATAGAGGTGAACCTGTTGATAAGAATTGCGAACCGCTACCATGGTTAACATATTCGTTCATAGATTTTATTGCCGAAAGACTGAGTAAAGAATTTAATGCCTTTGAATTTGGCAGTGGAAATTCAACCTTGTTTTTTGCAAAGAGAGTCAAGCAGGTTCATTCTGTAGAACATAACAGCGAGTGGTTTAAGAAACTTTTAAATCAATTGCCTTCCAATTCCGATTTGGAATTATCAATATCAGAGAATAGTGAAGATTATATCGCCGTTATAAAAAAGTCAAACATAAAATTCGATATAATTATCATTGATGGAATCCATCGTGTTGAATGTTGTTACTGTGCACCTGACTATCTTTCCAGCAAAGGAGTAATCATACTTGATGATTCAGAAAGAAATGAATATTTAGAAGGAAGAAAGTATTTAATTAATGAGGGATTTAGACAAATTAATTTTTGGGGAATACCTCCAGGTAAGCTGATAAGAAAGTGCACAACTGTATTTTATAGAAATAATAATTGTTTGGGTATATAGATTTTATGTATAAAGAATTTAAACAATTATATCTAGAAGGTTAATTCCGTTTATGCAGGTTTGGAAAAAATTGTTAAGAATAATAAGTAATAATTGGAAGATTATTTTATGGTGGGTAGTAGGTCTTCTATTGTTATTTACATCAGTGATAGTAGTAAAGTCTTTTGATGAACCAAAAGAACCTATAGATAAGGAAAATGTGAGAGTCTACGATTCGGTTGATTCTCTATCCCAACTCTTTACTACAAACCAATTATTCGAACATAATAAAACCATTATAACCACTTTGCAGGAACGTGAAGCGACGCGAGATAATGCAAGAGTTTCGAGAGAAAATAATATAAAAGAGACTCGTACAATTTATGTGGCATTACTGGGAATCATACTGGCAATAGTGTTCAACCAAAAGAACAATAAAAAATGGATTATTTTTTTGCTTCTGTTACTTATTGGTTGTATATATTCGATGGAGGTACATATTAAAGATTTGCTCCACAGAGATCAGGGGTGTTGTTCAGTAGTACATCGGTCTGTTGAAGAGATTGTCAGTACAGATAAAATCTATAAAGAATTTTTTGTGCTAAATTATGAAGAATTTCTCAAGCAACAAATAAATGCAGGTGATGATAGACTTTATAGAAAGTTATGGAAAGCTAATAACCCTGATTTGGAACAAATTGTACTGTATGTGCTTCCATTCGTGGGAATTTATGTTTGGTTACTCCTAGCTATGATAAAGAAAGAAGACTCTGCAGAAACTGTTTGAATATTTATAACAATGTATAAAGAGTCTAAACAATTTGTCTACAGAAGATTAGTCCCCTTTATTCGGTTATGGAAAAAACTAAGCTGGCATTCTTATCTTATAACCCACCAGGAGATCAAGCTAATTGTTGGTGCAGGCCCATTTAAGTTTAAAGGATGGTTCTCAACCGACATTGTTACACTTGATGTTACTAATGAGCAGCATTTTATTAAGTACTTTAAACACAAGAAAATAAATAAAGTATTAGCAGAGCATATCTTGGAACATTTAACTAAAGAAGAATTGGAACTAATGATAAAACACCTTTACAACTATTCTGCTGATGATGTAAATATTCGTATAGCCGTTCCGGATGGATATCATAGAGATGAAAACTATATTCAAAGAATTAAACCGGGTGGAACCGGAGAGGGAGCTGATGATCACAAACATCTTTTTAATTATAAAACTCTTTCTGCTCTATTTGAAAAACATGGTTTTAATTCACATA